>JBAZZY010000014.1 GCA_041658565.1 Actinomycetota bacterium
AGATCGCTGATTCACTCATCCCCGAGGCGAGATAGCCCAACACGTCGGACACCGTGATCCGCAGCCCGCGAACGCAGGGCTTTCCCCCGCGCTTCCCGGGCTGGATCGTGATCCGATCGTGGTAGTTCAAGATTCACACTGTACCGGGCACTCCAACCTCGACGAGCGGCAGTCCCGTCCGTTGCACGCGCGGGTTGAGCGGCCCACGCACCTTCACGACCCACCCCGGTCTCGTAGAAGCGGAAACAGATCCTCGATGCGATCAATGATTGCGTCCGCTTGTCGCGCCCGTGCTTCCACTTCTTCTTTGTCCACGCCCTGCTCGGCGCGGAAGCCGCGCATGAAGATCGTCAGACCGAAACCCGCTGCGCGGGCGGCGACAAGTTCGCCGGAGTCGCCGTCACCAACGAAGACCGCCGCGTTGGCTGGTACGCCCAGTTGATCGAGGACGTGCCGGTAGGCTTCGGCTTCGGGCTTCGCGTGACCGCTGTGACATGAAAAGCTGGTGGCAGTGAAGTGCCGGGCCAACGGCGAGCCTGGCCACATCCGGATTTCGCGCTCGTGTGCGTTCGAAAGAAGCCCCAGCCGAAGTCCACCGGCCGCAAGCGCACTAAGTGTCTCAGTCACCTCAACCCGCGGAGATGAAAGGGCGCGATCGAATGGATGCCAAACCGCGTCGAAGCGCGCAAGATCATCGTCCGTCACATCTCGACCTACATGCGCGAAGAACTCGGCGAGGCAATCCGACAACAATCGCGGCTGCCGGATCCGAACTGGAGCACTTGTCTCCCAGTACTCGCGGAAGAGGACGGGATCAAGACCAAGCGCGCTGGGAATCGCGCGAACGGAGTGAAAGCCGGGCTCCGCATGATCCAATGGACTGATAAGCGTGAACCAGAGATCGAAGACAACCGCGAGAGGTTCCTCCGTGGATGGCGCCATCATTCGCATTCAATCATTGTGCCAATCCCCGGCGAAAGTAAAGGAGCGGAAACAGCCCGTTGGACGCGGGCCCCTTCGGTTGGTCGAGCCGCCACCCTTCGCGCTCGTAGAAACGGCGCGCGCGTGCTTGTGGCTCCAGCATGCGCAGCCAGATGGAATCGTGACCCGCGATGCGCGCCAGATCCGCCGCTCTTTCCACCAGAGCTTG
The DNA here is from genome assembly GCA_041658565.1 of Actinomycetota bacterium. Lineage (NCBI taxonomy): Bacteria > Bacillati > Actinomycetota > Actinomycetota bacterium. The sequence continues at coordinate 1,151 of JBAZZY010000014.1, forward strand.
GGCAGCACCTGAACCCCACGCGGCTGGAACCACGTACAACATGTGGATCCAGGGAAGTCGGCCGGCCGTCTTCGGATCGGCCTCGACCTGCATAACTCCGACGATGCGATCTTCTTGCTCGGCGACCAATACGACACCCTCATCCGCCGAGTGGATTGCCCGGCGCCAGTCGAATTCAAAACGTTGAGCCGCTTGGATCTCCAGTTCCTCGGGGGGAAGGAGTCCCTGGTAACCGGCACGCCACGACTCAATGTAGACGGATCGGATCTCATCGGAGTCTGAAACCTCCGCTGAGCGAACGCTTGTCTTCACGGCGCATCACAGCGGTTGGGGTCGAACTGGATCTTCATGAGCGGCCACCGCGCTCGGGCTTCGGCGTCCGGCCAGACTGGATCCGCCTCTGTCTGAACTCCTCGAATTCTTCTAAGAGTTGCCTCCTGGCGCAGCTCTGCTTCAGGAAGAATACGGACGCGGGAGGTCACTTCTGACGTCGGATACGGCCGATCACGTCATCGATGTCGTCGCCCTGATCCAGATCCGAGCGGTACAACTCGAGACGGCGATCAAGCTCGACCCGCTGCGCGTCCGTCAGCGGAAGCAGATCCGGGGCGGCGCGCAAACTATCCCAGATGTCTTCAGCAAGCCGTAGGCGCTCATCGACGGGCAGCCTCATGATCTCGTCGACCGGAATCGCGTTCATGGATCTATCTTTCCCCCTCGCCTCGTTGAACGCAACCGCTGAAAGCACCGGCCAATCGAGGTCGTGCTCGATGGGGGCATTAGCCGCCACGCCCAAGCTCCTTCAGGTTGGCAGCGATGGGGGCGTCGAGCTTCGCGGCCTCGGCCTGCTGCTCGCGCAGCGTCGCGGTGAGCCGCTTCATCGCTTCCTCCGCTTCGGCGCCAGTTCCGCCTCGATCTCTTCCACCGACGGCAGGCTGCCCTTCAGCTCTTTCGGCAGTTTCTCGACCAGGGTGGTCTCCCAACCGGCAACGCCGATGGGCTTGCGCAGATCGCGCAAGGCGTACTCGACGATGAACCGGTCCTTCGCGCGGCACAGCAGCAGCCCGATCGTCGGCTTGTCGTCCTGGTGGCGCAGCAGGTCGTCCACCGCCGACAGGTACATGTTCAACTGTCCCGTAAAGCCCGGGTCGAAGGGCACCGCCTTCAACTCGATGACGACGTAGCAGCGAAGCTTCAGGTGATAGAAGAGCAGATCGAGGTAGTAGTCACGGCTCGCGAACTCGAGGTGGACCTGGCGGCCGACGAAGGCGAAACCGCTGCCGAGCTCCAGCAGAAATCGCTGGATGTGATCGACCAGCGACTGTTCGACCTCACGCTCGCGGCGAGGGTCGGCAGTGCCGAGAAAGTCGAAGAGATACGGGTCCTTGAAGGCCTGCGCTGCCAGGTCGGAATCGACGGGCGGCAGCGTGGCCTTGAAGTTGGTGAGGGCCTTGCCGGCTCGCGCATGGGCACGGCCGTCGATCTGGAGCGAGAGAATGTTGTGGGACCAGCCCTGCTCCGCGCTCTGGCGGGCGTACCAGAGACGTTCCTCCGGTGTCCGGCACTTCTCCATCAGAGCGATGTGGTGATACCAAGGGACTTGTGCAAGAGCCTCTTGCACAATTTCCCGGTCGGGCCACGCCGCTGCGAACGCCCGCATGTACTTGAGGTTGCGCGGTGAGAATCCCCTCATGTCCGGGAACGCCCCGCGCAAGTCCGCCGCCAGTCGGTCGATGACCTTCGCGCCCCAGCCTTCGCTTTCCTGTCGGTCGAGGATCACGCGGCCGATGTCCCAATACAGGAGAACCATCGCCGCGTTGGCGGCCAAGACGACGCGCAGCCGTTCTTCCCGTATGCGCCGCTTGATCTCCCCGAGCGTCTTCGCGTACCCGCGCGGCAGCCCGGCGCGCGGCGGCGCCGCGGGAAACGAGGCCCCACCCGGGTGAGTGCGTCCGCGCGAGACACGCCCAGCCGCCCCGACTGCAAGCGGCTTCGCTGGCTTCTTGCTATGAGCCATACCCAAGCTCCTTCAGGCTGGCGGCGATGGCGGAACCGAGCTTCGCGGCCTCGGCCTGCTGCTCGCGCAGCGTCGCCGTGAGCCGCTTCATCTTCTCGTCGAACGGCTCGTCGTCGTCCTCGGCAGCCTCGGCGCCGACGTAGCGACCGGGCGTGCCATCTTCATCCCCTCCTGCCGGGACAACCGTCGCCCCTATGGCGCGGCCTCGCTGCTTTCTGCACGGCGCCCCGTCATCCAGCGCACATGCGGAGCGCAATGAGGCCCATTCAAGGCAGGATAGCGCGCGCCACCGACATTTCAGGCGCGCGCCAGCGTGTCGACGGGCTCGGCCCGCCACACATGACAGTTATGGCAACTTGCGGAACGGAACTGCTACCAGTTGCCGGTTTCTAGGTATTCGTTGATCGCGCGCGCGGCGTCGCGGCCGGCGCCCATGGCCAGGATCACCGTGGCGGCACCCAGCACAATGTCGCCGCCGGCGAAGACGCCTTTGACGGAGGTCTTGCCGGTTTCGCCTTGCGCGACGATCTTGCCGCGGTTGGTCTCCAGGCCCGGCGTGGTGCGCGGCACCAAGGGGTTGGGGCCGTTGCCGATGGCGACCACGACGGTGTCGGCGGCGTACAGGTGCTCGCTTCCGGGAACCTCGACGGGCTTGCGTCGGCCGTCGGGGCCGGGTTCGCCAAGTTCCATCTTCAAGCACTCGACGCCGGTGACTCGCCCGCGCTCGTCGCCGAGGTAGCGCAGTGGGTTGGTGAGCATGGTGAAGACCACGCCCTCTTCCTCCGCGTGGTGGATCTCCTCGGCGCGCGCCGGCATCTCGTCGGCCGAACGGCGGTAGATCAACCGCACTTCGTCGGCGCCCAAACGCAGCGCGCAGCGTGCGGCGTCCATGGCGACGTTGCCGCCGCCGACCACCGCGACACGCTTGCCGCGCACGACCGGCGTGTCGTTGTTCGGGAAGTCGTAGGCGCCCATCAGGTTCACGCGCGTGAGGTACTCGTTGGCCGAGTACACGCCGCCGAGGTTCTCGCCGGGGATGTCCATGAAGTAGGGCAGTCCTGCGCCGGCGCCGACGAAGATCGAGTCGAACTCCTCCAGCAGCTCGTCCACCGTGCGCGTGAGGCCGACGACGAAGTTGCAGATGATCTCGACGCCCATGCGCTGCAGGCCCTCGATCTCGGCGGCAACGATTGCCTTGGGCAGACGGAACTCGGGGATGCCGTACACGAGCACGCCGCCGGGCTTGTGGAGGGCTTCAAAGATGACGACTTTGTGGCCGGCGCGCGCCAGGTCGGCGGCACACGCGAGGCCCGCGGGACCGCTGCCGACGATCGCGACGCTCTTGCCTGTCGGGTCGGCGATGACCGGCGCGGGAGCGTTGCCTTGCGCGCGTTCCCAGTCGGCGACGTAGCGCTCCAGGCGCCCGATCGCGACCGGGCCCTTGGTGGCCTTGCCGCGTCCAACCTTGCACACAGCCTCGCACTGCTCTTCCTGCGGACACACGCGACCGCACACGGCGGGCAACAGCGTGGACTCACGAAGGATCGCCGCAGCACCGGCGAGGTCGCCGGCCTCGACCTTGTGTACGAAGCCGGGGATGTCGATCCCAACCGGGCAGCCGCTGATGCAGTCGGGCTTGGTGCAATAGATGCAGCGGTAAGCCTCGGCGAGAGCCTGCTCGATCTCGAGTCCGAGCGCGACTTCCTGGAAGTTGCGCGCGCGCGCGGACGGATCCTGGCACGGCATCTCTTGACGCACGGTCGCGTAGCGCTGCTTGAGGTCCTTCGGCGCGCGCTCCTTTTCGGTCTTCTCGCTCATCACGCGCGCACCCCCTCGGACGCACACGCGTGGAAGTGCTGCAACGACTCGGCTTCTTCTTCCTTGTAGAGAGCCTGGCGTCTTGTCATCTCGTCGAAGTCCACCTCGTGGCCGTCGAACTCGGGACCGTCCACACACACGAAGCGCGCATGGCCGCCGACTGTAACTCGGCACCCGCCGCACATCCCGGTGCCGTCCACCATCACGGGGTTCAGGCTGACCGCGGTCGGGATGTTCAGTTCCTTGGTGGTGAGCGACACGAACTTCATCATCGGGACCGGTCCGATCGCGACCACCTGATCGATCGTGCCGTACTCAGCGACCAGGTCGCGGATCGCGTCGGTCGCGAGGCCCTTCTTTCCTTCCGAGCCGTCGTCGGTGTAGACGCGCACCTCGTCGGATGCCGCGGCCATCTCGTCGCGGAAGAACAGCAAGTCCGATGTGCGCGCGCACAGCACCGAGATCACGCGCGCGCCGGCCGCCTTGTAGGCCTGCGCGATGGGGTGCACCGGAGCGATCCCGATACCGCCGCCGACGCACACGACCGTGGTGAGGTTCTCGATGTGGGTCGGAGATCCGAGCGGCCCGGCCACGTCGGCGATCACGTCGCCCTCTTTCAGCGCCGCGAGGCGCGCGGTGCTGGTGCCGACCTCCTGCACGACCAGGGTGATGCTGCCTTGGGCGGGATCGGCGTCGGCGATCGTGAGCGGGATCCGCTCCCCGCCTTCGGCGACGCGGATGATCACAAACTGGCCCGCCTTGCGCGACGCCGCCACGTTGGGAGCATGCACGCGGTACAGCGTGACCTTCGGCGCGAGGTCGCGCCGTTCGAGAATCCGATGGGCATCCTTAAAGATCTGCATGGTTGACTAGGCTCCTGCACCGCCTTCGCGGTGTTTATGGGTCCCTCGATGGTATCGTCCGGCCCTCCCGCGCGCTTTTCGGCCCAGGTGTGCGATACCACCGTGACAGCAGGTAATTCCTACCGTCATGGGCCGAAAGGCCTTGCATGGAAAGGCCTCCCGCGCGCCCCGACCGGCGAAGCGAAGGTGCGGTGAAGGCAGTCGTACACCTTCGAGGACCGACGCCTATTTGTGTCGTGTCTATTTTCTTGCCACTAGCGACACAACTTGCAGTAACATCAGCCCATGGCCGCCGATGGGCGAAGGGGACGAAGGAGCCGGGAAGACATCCACGCCCAGCTCACCACCGGCGTCGAGGAACTCCGACACCGCCTCGGTGGACTGCCATCCCCGATTGAAGCCGAGGACATCTGGGGCGACATCTGGTTCCAGGAGGCTCACAACTCCACGGCGATCGAGGGGAACACACTCGTTCTCCGAGAGGTCGAGATCTTGCTACGGGAGGGCAAGACCGTCGGCAGCAAGCAGCTCGCCGAGTACATGGAAGTCCACGGATACGCGGACGCAGCGAAGTGGGTATACGGACAGGGCCTTTCGTCAGGCGGATGGACCTCCGGCGAACTAATCACCCTTACCGAGGTTCGCTATGTGCACGAGTTGGCGATGACGAAGGTCTGGGGTGTCGCTCCCCACCCCGACGCCGATCCCAACGAAGGTCCGGGTTCCTTCCGCCGGCACAACATCCGCCCATTTCCTGGGGGCATGCAGCCACCCGACTGGCCGGAAGTGCAGGCGCTCATGACCGACTGGGTTGCCCGCGCATGCAACCTGCGAGACTTCCAGGGGCCGCACCTCGAGGCGCTCGCCGCGACGCACGCGGAGTTCGAACAGATCCATCCGTTCCTGGACGGCAACGGCCGTACGGGCCGGCTCCTGTTGAACCTCATCCTCATCCGGATGGGATACCCCCCCGCGATCATCCGAAAGTCAGAGCGGGCTCGGTATCTCCGGGCCCTGCGCGCCGCCGACGGCGGCGACCCTGGTCCGCTCGGCGAGTTCATGGCTCGTGCAGTTCTCGACACGCTGATGCGCTTCATAGTGCCCGCGGTAGCGGGACCGGCGAGGCTCGTGCCCCTTGCCGCGCTCGCCGATCGCGAAACCACCGTCCGCGCGCTTCGGGCGGCGGCCGAGCGCGGGCGCCTGCGCGCGCAGCGGGATGACAAAGGCCAGTGGAGAAGCACACGCAACTGGGTAAGCGAGTACAGAGCCAGTCGCTACAGACGCGATCGGTGATCGGCCCGGAGGAACTGCCAACGACCTTCTTTCCCGCACCAACCACGCCGCAGAGTCGGGTGGAGTTTGTTCTCAGAGCGCGGTCTGCTCCAGGACTTGCTCGAGTTGGGCGACGACGTTCTCCCAGCGCAAGTGCTCTACCGACGCGCGCGCGCCTGCACGGTCGGACGGCAACGAAAGCGCGCGCACCGCGGCGTGGGCTACCCCGACGGGATCGGTGGGATCGGGGATGAGCGCGCCGTTGACGCCATCAGTCACGGCTGCGGCCGCTCCGGCGCGCGCGCTGACGGCAACCGGGGTCCCGCACGCGAGCGACTCGGCGATGGGCAGCCCCCAGGGGTCGAAGCGTGTCGGGAAGATGAGCGCGTCGGCAGCGGAGTAAGCCGCGCGCAGATCCGGAACGAAACCGACCGCGCGCACCTCGCGACCCAATCGATGGGCGACGGCGAGCGCACGCACGTCACCGGCCGGCGCGCGCCCGGCGACTACAAGCCGAGCGTCGGGAACGCGCTCACGGATGACACGGAAGGACTCGAACAGCGTTCCCAGCCCCTTGCGGCGCATCTCGGTAGCGACGGTGAAAAGCAGCGGAGAGTCACCGACCTCCCACGCGGCGCGCATCGTCTCGCGCCCCTTGGGATCGAACGAAAACTCCTCCAGATTCACGCCGTCGGGAAGCACGCGCACCTTGTCGACGACCGCGGGATAGTAAAAGCGGATCTCGTCGGCCGCCCAATCGCCGGCGGCAAGCACGGCGCTGGGGATGCCGCGCCCGAGCACATGGCGATCCGAGGCCAGGATGATGTGGTGGTGTGGGTTCAGCCGGCGGCGCAATCCGTCGAAGGTGGTCACCGGCCACTCACGATTGGCCACCTCCCACCAGGAACGGTGCGCGCCGGGCAGACGCACGACACACGGACGCGACAGAACCGAACCGAACGAGACGATGTTGTCCAGGTCTACGCGAGCCACCGCGCGCGCGGCAGCAAAAGGAAAGGTGGCCGCGCGCAGAGCAATCTGCGAGCGCAATCCGCCGACGCGCACGAAACGAACGGCGCGGTCCTCGTCCTGGACTTCCCAGGTCTGAGCGAAAACAACGACCTCGTGGCCGCGCGCGACCAGCCCGCGGGCGTACTCGACGGCGACGCGCTCAAGCCCTCCCCGGCGGTTGTATGCGGAGATCACGATTCCGAGTCTCAACGCTCCCCCTCGGCCAGCGCGACAACGAGATCTTCGACCTCGCGCACGTAGCGCGAGATGTCGAACCGCTCGGCGGCGCGCGCGCGCGCCGCCGCCACCATCGTAGCCGCGAACTCCGGCGCGTCTAGATACCGAATCACGGCATCCGCGATCGCGGCGGAATCCCCCACCGGGACCAGCAGACCGTGGACACCGTCGTCGATGATCTCGGGCACTCCACCGGCGTCGGTCGCCACCACCGGGACTCCGGCGGCCATCGCCTCGACGTTGGTAAGCCCAAACGGCTCCCCAAAGGACGCGAGCACGAAGACATCCAGGCCCGCCAGCAACTCGGACACGTCGGCACGATGGCCCAGGAACCGGACGCGCTCGGCGATTCCGAGGTTGCGCACGAGCAACTCCAGGCGCGCGGGGTAGTCGGCGCTGAAGCCTCCGATGGCGCCGCCGATCACGAAGAAGCGCGCGCGCGGATGCTGCTCCAGAACGCGCGGCGCGGCTTCGAGGAAGACGTGCTGGCCTTTCCAGGGCTGCAGGCGGCCGACGATTCCGATCGCTTGTTCGCCGGGATCAAGTCCGAGAGCGGCGCGCGCCTTCTCGCGCGACGCCGCGCGGTACGGCTCCAACGGAATCCCGGGAAGGATCACCTTCGACCGCGCGTGGCGCTTTGCCGAAGCGGCCGAAGAACACACGACCAGATCGGCGCGCAGCGATGCGGGCAAGCGGTTGTCGATCCACCAGCGTTTCTCACCGCGCGCCGGACGAATCCCGTGGTCCCACCACACCGCGGGCTTTCGCGCGAGGCGCGCGGCCGGCGTTCCGTAGTAATGGCCCTTGACTTGCCAGGACAGCACAACGTCGTGGGCGCGCGCCAGGCGCGCAAGGCGCCACACCGTGAGCGCCCACATCCAGAAATAGCGAAGACGCTGCGCGCGCAGACGAACCACGCGCGCGCGCGCAGCAACGAGATCGTCGGTGAACTCGCCGTCGGCAAGACATGCCACGGTCGTGACGACGCGAGACTCGTCCGAGCGCCCCAAGAACTCGAGCAACAACTCCTCGGCCCCTCCGCGAACCGGCGACGGGTTGACGAGGAGCAGCCGGACGGGGCGGCGGCCGTTCAGGGTTCCGGATGTAGGAGGCCGCCGGCCGGCGGGTCGATGGGCATCTCGTCCAGCGCACTGCGCACGTTGAACGCGAAGATCTGCAGGAGCTGCACGTCCCCGGAGTCCACCTCGCGGCGGCCCTCGGTGTACGCGCCGACGATCACTCCGACGCTTTGATCGTCGCGAACGATCGGAGCAACCGCGTAGCTCGTGATTCCCTTGTAGATCGCCAGCCACTGCGGCGAGCGCCCGTTCGCCAGGGGAACCGCCACCGCGTGACGAGTGCGAAACGCCTCACACTCGAACAGGTCGGCTTCGATGTCCAGTTCGGCGTCCTCCGAGGCCGCTGCGAACGGCGCGCGCAACCGCAGCTTCCCGCCCTCGGCCATGAACAACATGGCGCGATCGAATCCGATCGTGCGGCGCACCTGATCGGGAATCATGCGGATGCGACGCTCGACCGACGGCTGCGCGGCGAGCTGCTGGCGGACGTAGTAGATGCGCCGGACCCGCTCTTGCACTTCGTCGCCGATCCCGGAGGTGGCGAGGTCCTCGTCGGCGCGCGCGCGCTCGGCGAGCGCGTTGGTGATCACGTGGGCAAGCAGCAAGTGCACGTCTTCGATGTGCTGGTAAGAGGTCGACTGGATGTGCAGCACGTGCCGGGCGATCGCTCCGGCCGTACCCCCGTCGAATCCGACGAACGCGATCGTCTCGCAGCCGCGCTCGTGAGCGGTCGCAATGGCGTTCACGATGTTCTCGCTCATGCCCGATGCGGTGAAGCCGATAACGATGTCGCCGGGACGAGCGAAGTTCACGAGTTGTTCACCGAAGATGTTCGTGTAGTGCGTGTCGTTCGCCCACGCGGTCACGAGCGACATGTTGTCGCACAAGTTGAGCGCTCGCATCCGGCGACGCCCCGGAACGATCGCGGTCTTGTTCAGGTCGCAGGTGAAGTGCATCGAAGTCGCCGCTCCACCGCCGTTGCCCATCAGGAAGATCTGTCGGTCGTGTTTGTACGCGGTGTAGATCACGTCGATGATCTGCTCGAGCTTCGGCGGATCGATGTTGCGAAGGATCGCTTCGACGCTAGACAAATAGGCCATGATGAAGTTGCGCGTCGTCATTTCCGGGTCACCTCCGCGCGGCCCCGCGCGCGCCGTCCAATTGCTTCCTGCGCAAGTATCCAGATCGCCGCGTCGACCAGATCATCGGCCACGAAGTCCGGCGCGCGCCGGCCCCAGGAACGATCACGAATCGTTTCGGCTCCCCGTCCTGTGCGCACCAAGATGGTCCGGCATCCGGCCGCCGCGCCCGCGCGAAGATCCGTGCCGGTGTCGCCGACCAAGAACGAAGCTTCCAGGTCCACTCCGCGCTCCGCAGCCGCCGCGCGAAGGAGTCCGGGCTTGGGCTTGCGGCACTCGCATTTGTCGTCGGGGTGATGAGGACACACCAGGATCGCCTCGATGCGAGCACCCGACCCTTCGACGACATCCAGCATCCGCTCATGGATGTCGTCCAGCGTCCGGCGCGTCATCATCGCCCGCCCGATCGCGGACTGGTTGGTTACAACGAACACGCGGCGCTTGGCGCGCGTCAGCGACGCGAGAGCCTCGACGGAACCGGGAATGAAAACAAACTCCGACCACGACTTGACGTGGTCGGGCCGGTTCTCGCAGATGACACCGTCACGATCGAGGAAGATCGCGGGCTCTTTACGGTCCTGCGCGGTCATGTTCGGCTCCAACCGTCGCGGCGAGCGCGGCTCCCTCCCAATCGATCCGCATCCGCCGCTCCCGCCATCCTTGCGTGGCGAGCATCCGGCGAACGTCTTGCTGCTGCCCCTCCGGACAATACAGCACGAGCGTCCCGGTGAGGCCGGCCCCGGCAAGCTTGCCGCCGGTCGCACCCGCCGAGCGCGCCAGGCCGTACACGCGAGCAATCTCGGGTGTACTCACCTGCGAATTGAGGTGCTGCTTTGCCTCCCAGGCCCGGTGCAACATCGCTCCCACATCATCGACGTCGCCCCGCTCGAGCACTTCACACATCTCGTAGGCCATGTCCTTCAAGCGATGCAGCGCATCGACGGTGTCGGGGTCCGACGCCGAGCGCCGGGCCTGCTCCTGCAGCGGAGACACGCTGGAGCGGCGCGCGCCGTTGTGGAACAGCATGATGCCGGACTCCAGCGCCGCGACGACCTCGGGGCGGATCTTCAGGGGAGTCACATCCACCGAACCGTCGCGGAAGAACTCGATCAGGTTGAGACCGCCGAATGCCGACGCGTACTGGTCCTGCTTGCCGCACGAACGGCGCAGCACATCCATCTCGATACGCGCAGCCGTATCGGCGATCTCCGCGCGCTCCAACTCATCGCCGACGAATTGTGCCGCCGCGTATACCAACGCCACGCAGACGGCACCGGATGACGCCAGGCCCGCTCCGGCCGGTACCTCGCTGGATGCGGCAAGCCGTCCGCGCTCGATACCGAAGTGCCACGCGACCGCCTTTTGGTACAGCAAGAAATCCTCGGCCAGAATCGGAGGGCGCATCCGCCGGGCGAACGATGCGGCCGACACGAGTTCACGGCTCCCGTTGTCCAGGCTCACAAGCTCTAGGTCGGCGGCGCGGGGAGATGCGTGTCCGTAGGCATACGAGTCGATCGCGAATGACACCACTGCACCGCCGTGGCGCTCGTAGTACGCGGGCAAGTCCGTTCCGCCCCCAGCCAGCGACACCCGGCCCGGCGCGCGCCCGACGACGATCGACATGCTGCTCCTCCTCCATCGGACGAGCCGGAGCGCGTCCGGCGAACATCTTCACTATCGGTAACGATCAGGACGAGCCGAAGGGCTCACAATTCCCCAGCGTCGCGCAGAACGCCGCGCGCTCGCATGTCGGCGTGTGCGGCGGCGACCGTCTCGCCGCTCTCTTTGGTGGATTCGAGCCACTTCACGTAGTTCGTCCACGTCCGGCGCAAATCGGTTCGCGGTTCCCATCCGAGCCCACGCAAACGAGAGAGATCTCCGATCGTATGACGCACGTCGCCGACACGGTAGCGGCCGGCGATCTCGGGCGCGCGCGGGACGTCGACGATCTCGTTCAACGTCTCGAGCACCTCCAGCACCGTCAAGCTGCGCGGGCCGCCGACGTTGTACGCGCGACCGGGAGCCTGCGCATGGTCGAGCGCGACGAGCGTCGCGGACACCGCATCGTCGATCGCAACGTAGTCGCGAAGCTGTCTGCCGTCTTCGAACACCACGGGCGCGCGCCCGGCGAGCAACTGCAAGCATGCCGAGCGAAGCAGCCCCGAGTAGGCGTTGTGAGGCGACTGTCCGGGACCGTGCACGATGGCATATCTCAGGGCGGCCGTCGGGATCCCGTGCTGCGCTCCGAGCGCGAGCGCGGCCGTCTCGGCGGCGAGCTTGCTGATCCCATAGGAGTTACGAGGAGCGACCATGTCCTCGCTCGTCGGCGCCGGCTCGACGCGACCGCCGCAGCGCGGACAGTGGACGTCCCAGTCGCCGCGCACGAGGTCTTCGGGCGCGCGCTGCTCGGGGACGACGACGCCGTGCTCCGCGCAACGCGCCGCGCCTTCGCCGTATACAGACTGGCTCGAGGCAACTACGACCCGGCGAACCGGCAAGCCCCGCTCCACGATCACCTCGTAGCAAAGCGCGGTTCCGGCCGCGTTCACCGTGAAGAAGCGCGAGAAGTCCGGCATGTAGTCCTGATACGCAGCCATGTGTACGACCGCGTCGATCCCGTCGAGGGCGCGCGCCCAATCGGGCTTCGTGCGCACGTCCCCGTGCAGGAACTCCGCAGCGCCCAGGTCCGGAATGACGCCGGGCACATGCACCGGTGCCGTCAGCGCGTCCAGAACGCGCACCCGGTCCCCGCGCGCGAGCAAACTCCGGACGACGTGCGATCCGATAAAGCCGGCTCCGCCGGTCACGAGCACGTTCATCGGCTCAGTGCCCCCGCGGGATCGCAAGGATCGTGTGCGCGATTAGTTTGACGTCTACCCAGATCGAGCGCCGCTCGATGTAGGCCATGTCCATGTCGAGCTTCTTCTCGAACGAGCACATGTCGCGCGACCAAACCTGCTGCAGCCCGGTGATCCCGGGCAAGACCGCCATGCGCGACTTGGCATAGTTGTCGTACAAGTCGAACTCGTAGTCCAGCGGAGGCCGCGGTCCGACGAAACTCATTTCGCCGCGAATCACGTTGATGATTTGCGGGATCTCGTCGATGGAGAACTTCCGCAGCCATGCCCCCACTCCGGTCACGCGGTCGTCGCCCAGCAGCTTGTAGACAACTTCGCCGTCCACTTCGTGCCCGCCGTTCTCGCGCACATAGCGCTCGATGAACTTGCGGTGCGCGCGATCGTCGCTGTCGATGCGCATCGAGCGGAACTTGTAGTACGTGAACGGACGGCAGTTCCGACCGTACACCGTCCCGCGAAACAGCACAGGACCGCGCGATTCCAGCTTGATCATGACGGCAGCAAAAGCCCACAGTGGGGACCCCACAACTGCGATCGCGAGCGCGAGCGTCAGGTCGATCGCCCGCTTGACGGCATCGTACATCGGGTGCCGACGCGAGACGTCCGCGGGGACGACGCGCGGCCTCGGGGTCGGAGCCGGTGCCGGGACGAACTCGTCGAGCGCGGGCAGCGACAAGGTGGCGGTCGCACCGCGCGCGACTGCTACGGCGCGCGAGGAAGGCGCGGGAGAATCCAGCAGCGTCGCGCGAGCAGCCGGGCGCGCGCGATCCGCGGCCAAAGAACGGCGCGCAGGGTCGTACGACGGCACCGGGGGCGCCGGTGGATACTGCGGCGCGCGAGGCTGCGAACCACGACCCGGCTCGTGCCCGTCGGGATACCGCTCCGGCACGTAAGAACGCGGAGGTCCATCGAGCCGCACGGCCGCGCGCGCGGCAACCGACGGCCGAGGCTGCGCGTGATGTTTCTGGGGACGCGGCGCGGCCGGAGCGCGACGGCGCATGGCGCGCCGCGCCGTGCGCTGGACGAGCGCGCGGTAGACCTGCGCGACGGACTGCACGGTGCGCTCGACGGGGAAGAAGTTCTCGGCCACCGCGGCGCCGGCTTCGCCCATCCTGCGGCGGAGCTTTCGGTCCGAGAGCAACCGGTCCATCGCATCAGCAAGCAAGTCGGGACGCGACGGCGTCACGATGAAGCCTGCGGCAGGCGGAACAATCTCCTGGACCGCCCCGCCGGCCGCGGCGATCACAGGCTTGCCGGCGGCCATGGCCTCGACAATCGCGCGTCCGAACGGTTCGGGTTCCGCTGAAGCGTGGACGAACACGTCAATGGCCGACATCGCCTCCGGTGCGGGCTGCCAACCGAGGAACGTCACACGGTCCTCGATCCCAAGCTCGGCCGCGAGCCGGAACAGATGCTGCTCGAAGGGCTCGTCCTTCTCGGGGAACAAAGCCGCCCCCGCGATTGCGAAGTGGGCACGCGGGTGCCGCTGGGCGACCATCGCCGCGGCGCGCAAGAAGACGTCTTGGCCCTTCCACGGAGCAATGCGCCCGACGATGCCGACGACCGGATCCGATGCCGCCACTCCCATCATCTCCCGCAGCGAACGGTCGGCGGCGGCATCCTGGAAGTCGCGAACTCGAATCCCGTTTGGGATCAATCGCACGCGGCGCAGCAACCGACGTCGACCGCGGAACGGCTCGGCAACGGCGCGCGACGGCACGATGATCGCGTCGGCCAGGTTCGCGCACGCGAGGAAGGCGTACTGCAGCCAGCCCTTAGGCAGGATGTCTCGCAGGTGCCAAACGATCGGCACGCGAGCCGCCTTGGCCGGAAGCAGGGCGATGAGGTGGGACTTCAGCGTGTTGGTGTGAACGATCCGCGGGCGAACCTCGCGGATGATCCGCCAGACCCGAAACGCCGCGGTCACAAAAGCGAACAGTCGAGCCACCGCGACGAGTGGATGGCGCGTGAGGGTGGCACGTGAGGTCTCGAGCAATCGTTGCGACATCGGGACCATGCGCACCAGCACGCCGCGCGCGCGCAGCGCCGCGGCCAGCGGTCCATCGGACGGCAGCACGACGACGGGTTCCACCGGACCCTCGCTGAGACCGGCGACGAGGTCGGCCAACGACTGCTCGGCCCCCGACATGCGGGGGACGTGATCCAGGAACAGGACCCGAACGGGTTGAACGTGCTGCTGTTTCATCTGCATTGTTAAACGAGTCTCGGCTGGGAAGTTGCGCCACTTCAGGGGCGCGAACCGAGAAGCGCGTATACGTCGAGGAGGGTTGCTCCCGCTGTGTCCCAGTTCATCCCGATAGCGATCTCTCGCGCGCGCCGGCCCATCGCATACGCGGCGGCAGGATCGAGGCGAATCTCATCGATCGCGCGGCGCAGCGCGTCGACCGAGTGCTCGCCAAGAACAACCCCGGCATTCCCGACAATCTCCGACGCACCGGCCGCTGCCGCAACGACCACCGGAAGGCCACACGCCATCGCCTCCAGTACCGCCATGCCAAAGGCGTCGTAACGGCTCGGGGCGATCAACAGATCCGCCGCCCAGTACGCCGCACGAACGTCCTCGATCTTGCCGGGCATCACCACCGGGAGCCGGCGCTCTCGCGCGAGCGCAGTCCATCGCCCGCCGCGCAAATCGCCGGCAACGACCAAGCGCTCCCCCGGCGGCGCCGCGGCAAGCGCCTCAAGCGCCAGCGGCAAGCCCTTGCGCGGGCCGTGCGGGCCTACGAGCGCCACAACGAATTCCTGCTGCGACAAAGCAAGCGCCGCTCGCGCGGCGGTGCGCTCAGCCTGGGACGGCGGTCGAAACCGCTCGGAATCCACTCCGAAACGCACGACGGTGATGCGCGCGGCGTCGACTCCGCGCGCGGCCAGGTCGCGCGCCGTTGCCTCAGAGTTCGCGATCACGGCGCGCGCCGCGCGCGCCTGACGGATCTCGAGGCGGGCCTTGAACCGCGTCGCAATCTCTTCGTTACGCCCGCGCGCGCCCGGCTCGCGCCAAGCTTGCGGCGGAAGATCGAGCCAGCGAGCGCTGATCGTGTGGCACATGATCACGTCGGCACGGCGCAGCGTGGTGCCGGCGTCGGCGTGGACGACGTCGTAGCGCGCGCGCCCGAGCATCGCGCCGCTTGCCCCCAGGCTCACAAGTTGGTTGGCGAACTGCCACGCCGGCAAGCGCGGAATGCGGTGCACTCGCACGCCGTCGAGCATCCCGAGCCCCGCAGGAGCGTTTCCGGCAAATACATCGACCCGATGGCCGGCAGCGGCGACGCGACGCAGCAACTCGGCGTTTGCGCGCCCTTGACCTTCCTGCATTCCCAGGCTCGGAACCACGAACGCGATGCGCATCAATGATTCCCGTCCGTCGCCGCAGTGGCGCGGTGACGGCGACGGCGCGCGCACCGAAGGCAAGTCCCGGCACCTTCCACAATCCCGCGCAAGTTGTGGGCGAACACATCCTCGGAGAACTGCTCGGCGTGCGAACGCAACGCTACGGGGTCGAACCGCCGGGCGTCCGCGCGCGCAACGGCGCGCGTAATCGCTCCGGCCGACTCCTCGGCAAACAAAACGCCGTTCACGCCGTCGGTCACCGTCTCGAGCGCACCGCCCTTGGAAAACGCGACGACCGGCCGTCCGGCGGCGTTGGCTTCAAGGGGCACGATCCCGAAGTCCTCCTCGCCCGGAACAACAACCCCCCGACACTCCGCGTACAGCCGAACCAGGGCAGCATCGTCCAGGGCACCCATGAACCGTACCGTCGGACCCGCAATCGACTCGAGCGAAACCCGCGCAGGTCCATCTCCGACGACAACCAGGGATCGTCCCATCGTCGTGAACGCCTCGACGGCCAGATGCATGTTGCGGTGCGGCATCAGCCTGCCGACCATCAAGTAGTAGTCGCCGGTACGCGGTGCGATCGCAAAGCGGTTCACTTCAACCGGCGGATGCACCAGGACCGAACGGCGACCGTAAATCGCTTGGATCCGGCCGGCCGTTGCCCGCGAGTTGGCAACGTACACGTGCGCGCGCGCCGCGGCGGCGCGATCGGAACGACGCAGCGCGGCAAGAGCGAGCGGCAAGGCGGGGCGGCTCCACCCGGGAGCCACAGCGCGGTGGTCGTATCGCTCGTCCCACAAGAAGCGTGGTGGCGTGTGGCAGTAGACGATGCGGCATCCCGCGCGCGGCCGAACGTGATGAGCGAACCCGGCGCTCGAGCACACGACGACGTCGAACCCCTCGATGCGCAGACTCCGCATCGCGCGGCCGAACAGCGGCAGCAGGCGGCGGAACTCGGCCGGATCCCCCCTGAGCCGCTGCAGGCGCGACGTGCGTACGTCGATGTCGGCAAACTCAGGGAAAGTGGCCTCGGGGTAGTACAGCGACGTGAAGACCGGTGCATCGGGCCACATCCGGTGCATCGCGAGCGTGACCTTCTCGGCCCCGCCGCGGTTGACGAGGTAGTCGTGCACGATCGCGACCTTCACCGCGGCGCCTCTGCGCGGCGTGCCGTCGTTTCCAGGATGTCCTCCATCCGATCGACGAACGCGGCCCACGACCGCTCGCCGGCGGCCATGGCGCGCGCTTGGGAGCCCAATCGAGAAGACAGCGCGCCGTCCTCCAGGACGCGACGAAGGACTCGCACGACCGCCGCGTTGTCGTCGGGATCGACCAGCAGTCCCGTCTCGCCGTCGCGAATGGTCTCGGGGACTCCCCCGGTCGCTCCGGCGACGACCGGCAGTCCGTAAGCGCACGCTTCCAGCAGAGCGATCCCGCCGCCTTCGACTCCGGCCGCGCGCCCGCGCACCGACCGCGAAAGCAGCGCGAACGCATCGGCCGACGCGAAGTGCACAGCCAGATCGTCGTCGGAGACTTCACCGGCGAAAACCACGCGCGACGCGACGCCGGCGGCCGCCGCAACCGACTCGAGTCCCGCGCGCGCCGGACCCTCGCCGACGATGACAAGCCGAACGTCGTCGGGCAACTCCCCGACCGCACGGATGAGCCTGTCGTGGCCCTTGTGCTCGGCAAGGCGAGCCACCGACAGGATGATGCGTCTGCCCCCCAGGCGCGCGCGGAACTCCTCGACCGTCCGAGGATCGACCGACACCGCCTCGGGCGCTCCAACCGGCAACACGACGACGCGCAATGGGTCGGCCCCGAGCGCGACGGCTTCTGAGCGCGTGAAACGGGAATTGGCCACGACGCGATCCGCGCGCGGCAGCACGACTCGGGCGACGCGGCGGATGCGGGGCGCGCGCAGTTCGCCTCCGTGGCAAGCGACGACGACCGGCGCGCGCCGGCCCAGCATTGCTCCGGGCGCCGCCATGGTGTGCAGAGCCAGGACGACGTCGGGCTTCCATTCGCGAATCTCGCGGCGCGCGGTCAAGGCAATGGTCGGAACGAATCCGCGCCGCCCCGGCATAACCGCGTGCACGCGGCGCACCGCAGTGCCCAACCCGGCATCGACGGCGGCAAATCCGGGATCGGCCGGCGCTACGACGCGGAACTCGGTCCGGCGCGCGCGCGCCAGGATCTCTCGGGCCATCGTTTGGATCCCGCCGCGGGTGGGCGGGAAGTCCATCGTCAGCAGCAGGGCTCGGATCTGGTCGGTGCCGTCACGGGTCACGCCGGCAGCGTACCGTCCATCAAGCCGCGATCGCGCAAACGTTTGTATGCGCCGTCGGATGCACCGATAAGAAACCAGATGAGCGGGGTGATGGCGTACTGACCCCCGATCAGCCATGCCCCGATCGACGTCACCGCCATCGCCCAGATGGCAATCCACACCGGACCGGGCAACGCACGTCGAACGCGCGACGCCTGCACAACCGCGACCACGATGGCCAGGACGTACAAGATCCCGCCGGGAATCCCAAGGGAAAGGAACGCGTCGCCGATGTCCAGCTCGGTCCCGGCGGACCGGCCTCCGAACTTCGCGGCGCCTCGCGTGGCCGAGCCGGTCCCAAGGCCGATCGGCTGGTGCGAGATCGCGTAGGAGATCCCCGCCGTCCCGGACTCGAAGTGGATCGGCAGCGTGGACTTCGAGCGGTCGAAGGGATCACGCAGCGCCCGCAACTGCTGCTCGATCAGCTGGGCGGCACCCGACTCTTTCTCCTGAATAGTGGAATCACTCGAGGTCGTCGCCGACCACCCGACGGCGAGCGTGACCAGGATCATGGCGACGCCGGTAGCCAACACCCGGTTGCGAACGCGCGCCGCGATCAGGACCACGACTGCCAGGGCAATCTTCACGGTGAACCCGCGGGATCCGGTCAGGAACCCGGCGTAGGCAATAACACCGACGACGGCCGCCAACAACAGCCGCCGGGCCTTGGGAGCAAACATCAACATCGCCAACGCAACCACGAAAGCGTAGTGCGCGTAAGCGGCGTACTCGGCCGAGTTGTTGAAGAAGGAGAAGGGGCGCGTCGTAGAACCAACGGTTGCGGCCGTATAGCCTTGGGAGCCGAGCCAAGTCTTCTCGAATCCGCGGAATCCGACGAACACCTGGACGAGACCGTAGGCCGCCGCCAAGGTGCCCATCACCAGCACGATGCGCACGACCTTGTGCGTGAACTCGAGGTCCGCGATCGACCGTGCGACGAAGAAGAAACTGATTGGAATCAGGTTGATCATGACCCCGGTCAACCCGACCAGCAGGTTGCCCTGCCCGGGATTGAAGACCTGAATCAATCCGACCACGAGCAGCAGGAAGACGATCTTAGCGAGCGTCGTACCGGTGAAGTCCATCTCGCGCTTGAGCATCAGCGACACAAAGACGGTAACCGCCACCGACGAAGTCACCAGCAGCAGCGGGTCCAACGCGGCAGCGCCGGTCGCCGAGACGAACATGTGACGCAACGTGCCCATCAGCGGGAGCAAGATGAAAAGGCCGAGCACGGCCGAGCGCGGGCGCTCCAGGGCGGGGATCGCCAAAACGACCATCACGACGATAGCCACGGTGACGCGAAGCATCGGTCCACCGACGACAATCTGGCGCCCGAGGAACACCGCCCCTACCGCAAGCAGGGCACTCCAGACCAACGCCGCATTCCGGCGCGTCGAAAGCGTTTCGGTGCCGATCATCACAGTCTCTCTTGGAAAACGCTCAGGAGGTCGTCTCCGATACGCCTCCACGAGAAGAACCGGTCGCCGACCTCACGACCGGCCTCACCGATTCGGCGGCGCGCGGCCGGACCGGCCGCCAATTCCATCAGCGTGCCGGTAAGCCGCTCACCGCCACGCTCGATCAGCCGGACGCTGACGCCGTCGGCAAGTTGCGGCGCCGCGTCGGGACCGCGGTAGGCCACGACCGGGATGCCGTGGGCCAGCGCGGAAAGCAGTGACGAATGCCTGCCGGCTGCGGGACCCGCGGGGTCGGCATGGAAATAGACGTCGGCGGCCCGCAGCGCCGCGGACAGGTCCGCGCGCGCGACCGTGCCGGTCACCACAACGCGCGCCGCCACTTCAGAGGGAATGTCGAGGGGGCCGGCGTTGCCGGCGAGCAGCAGCCGCGCGTCGATGCCGCGCACCCCCAGACGCGCGATCGCGTCGTACACAGGAGCCAGATCGCGGCCGGGACCGGCGCTGCCAAGGTGTGCGATGACGAAGGCGTCGCGGGGAATTCCCCAGCGTCGGCGGGGATCGCCGGATGCGTCGTCAGGCTCGATCGTGGGCCCGGCCGAAACCCGACGTAGCTTCACGTGTCCAAAGCGCGCAAGTTCAGCCTCGCGCTTCTCGGTGGTCACGATCCAGCGGGAGGCGGCGCGAAGCACGCCGATGGCTTGAAGCCGCTGCCCTAGCGCCCACGCAAATCCACGCGCGCCGTCGCGTCCCCACGGAAACCACAACTCGTGAAGGATTAGAACCAGGGGGGCGTGGGAGGCAAGGGCGCGCGCCAGACGTCCGGCGCGCGGCGCGAGGCCGTGGCTGCCGATAGAGAACGGGTTGTACTCCCAGACGATGACGTCGGGATTCGTCGCGCCGACGGCTGCGGCGATCGCGGGAAACCCCTTGGAATCCCAGCGCTCCACGACCCCGTGAACCGAGAACGTGGGCCGGGCATCGGATCCCTTGGGGCACACGATGCTGATCTCGGCGCCGCGAGAAGCGAGTTCGGCGGCCATGCAATCGGCATGGTCGCCGATGCCCCCGACGTCGGGCGGGAACTCCTCGGTCAGAACCGTGATTCGCATCAGCGAGACCTGCGGGTCCCCGCCTTCGAGCCTGCCGGTCCGGCGGCGCGCGCGCGCGACCCCCCGGCGCGCGCGCGAGCACTGCCGGATCCGTTTGTCGCCGTTCCGGAACGTGTAGACCGAGTCGACGTCGATGCCTTGGCCTTCGTACCCGCAACTCGTGCAGCCGGCTTGGCCTTCGACCCCGCACCAACGCGGCTGGTGGGCTTGGGCGCACGCTTCGTCGCCGCCTGAGCGCGCGGTCGAGCGGGAGCCGTCCCCGGGCGCGCGGCTGAAACCTTCTTCGCCGGTCGGCTCGAAGCGGAGCGCGTGCGGGGCGAGGTGTACGCGGTGGCCGTCAGAACCTCCTCGGTGTACCAGTTCTCATGGGCTCCGGCATCGTAGGCGCCGCCCCAGGTCCCGTACGGCATCATCGAAGGGAGATCCTCGCCGTAGCCGTCGCCGGGCGCGCGCCCGATCATGTCCTCGGACCCCACCAGCACGGCACCCAACACGCGCGCGCCGGCTGCGGCCAACTGCTCTTTGGCTTCGTTGGCGTGCGCCCGATTGGTCTGACCGGCCGAGACGACCAGCAGCACGCCGTCGGCGTAGGCACCAAGGATCGATGCATCCGCAGCGGCGAGCACCGGCGGGGAGTCAAGCAGAACGACATCGGCCCAGCGGCGCGCGCGCCGCAGCGTGAACGCCATCTCCTCGCTGGACAGCAACTCACCGGGGTTTCCGATCATCGGGCCACAGGGCAGCACGAAAACCCCGTCCATCCCAGGCGCGGGGCGCACGGCTCGCTCAAGCGGAACCTGGCCGCGAACAACGTTTGCGAGACCGACGGAGTTGGCGATACCGAAGGCCTCGTGAGTGCGCGCGCCGCGAAGGTCGCTGCCGATGACCAGAACCGACCGGCCGGACTCGGCGAATGCGCCCGCGAGCGACACCAGCGTGGACGACCGACGCTTGGCCATCGTAGAGGTGATAAGGAGCACGCTCTTGTCTTGCGGGACGCCCATCGACGCAAGCGTTGCGCGAAGCGTGCGCGCCGCTTCAACCGTGGCGCCACTGGACTCACCGAACCCGTCGTAGTCCTGTTGGGCCGGCAGTGCGGCAAGAACCGGCAACCCCAGCTCGCGCTGAGTGGACTCCTTGTCCCGCATCGTGTCGTCAAGGTACTCGCGCACGAGCGCGATTCCGATCCCGAACATCAGACCGACAATAAGTCCGAGCAGCAGCGTGCGCCGCTGGTCGGATCCGACGCGCACCCCTCCGGCAGAGGGGCTCGTCAGCTTGCCGCCGTCTTCGATTCCGGAGACCAGCGCGTTCTGCAAGCCGGTCGCCGTGCGCTGCAGATCCCCGATCGTTGAAGCGAGCTGGTCACGACGAATCTGCATCTCGATGATGCGGCCCTGGTCGGTTCCCTCACGAGCGGCGTCGAGCCGCGCCTGCACGGAGATGTACTCCTTGCGCGTATCAACCTGAGCGGCATTGTTTTGCTCGAGAAGTTGAGCATAGAAGTGCCTGGCGGCTTCCTTCTTGAAGTCGATGTACGCCTCGCCGACGGCGTTGCAGATCGCCCCCGCGCGCACGGCCGGATCGTAGGACTTCTCGCCCGGCGCGGGCGGCGTCGTAGCCACCTTGATGCTGAAGAACTGAGTGTTCGGCTGGATCGTGGCGTTGATCTTCCCCTGCACGGCTTGCGCCGGAATTCCAAGCTTCTTCGCGGCGGCCGCGGCGATTTCCGGACCGGCGAGGAAGTGAACGTTGGAGTTCAAGTCACCGACCGTCTCCACAGGCTTGGAGTTCGGATTGGTGGGGTCGGAGTTGACGGCTTGGAACAACACCTCGCATGCAGCCACGTATTGAGGTGTGGAACGCATCGACCCGAAGAACGCCGTGACCATGACGATAACGATCGCCGTGATCACAGTCTTCTTGCGCCTCAGGACGACGCGTGCGAAATCCTTGGGTTCCACCGTCTACTCCAACGAGGATGGGAGTGCTTCCGGAATGCCTTCGTCATGGTGTCTTGAGAAACGCGCTGCCCCCGAGGATTACTCGGGGGCAGCAAGCCGGCGTGCAGACCTAGAGGGAGGGAGGGAGGGAGGCACGCGGCGCCGGCCGTTTTCTCAAGTTCCTAGGCGAAAGCTGGCTGCAACTCTGCCGGAACCGAAATCTCGTCGAGCATAGAGTCGAGCGCCCGATCGCGAATCCGGTAGCAGTTCGAGCGAGACAACGAGAGTTCCTCGCAGATCTCACTCACCGGCAGATCCATCACGTACCAGAGGGTCACCACCGCGCGCTCCCGCTCGTCGAGCGAGGAAAGGCGGCTCAGCAGTTCCGAACGAAGATCCACACTGTCGAGGAATCCCCGGCGGAACGGGTCGGCGTCGATGTCGGTCGTCTTGCGCGAGGCAAGCATTACCGAACACGACCTCGGGTGGTAGTAGTCCCGATAGGCCTTGAGAGCCTTTACGACCTGACCCACTGTCTCGAACATCGTCCGCTCGCTTTCTCGTTTCGAACCTGCCCGAGAAAACGACCGCCTCGCGTGCGATGTTGCAGGTCACGCGGTTCTTTTTATGCGGTCGAATCAGGCCGATTCATCAGACGAGTGAGCGAAACGGGCACAAAAAAAGTCCGGCGTACCGGACGAAGGAAACCGAACCGATCTAGACGACGTGCGCGATGCCCGGGCGCTGCGCCTGCTCCACGTCGGGAACGACTTCGCGCAACGCTTCCCACACCGCACTCGCCATGAACCGACGGTGCCCGCCGAGTGTGCGGATGTACGGGAGCTTGCCGGCGTCGGCCCAGCAGCGAACGGCTCGATGCGAAACGCGGAACAGCATTGCGACTTCACCGGTCGTAAGCAACGCGTCCTCGCGCCGGTACCCGTTCTGCATTGCGACGGCCTGACGACGGAGCCTCTCTATGAGCCGCTCGCGCGTTCCGCTGGTGTACGGGGTCTTTCCCATGACTGAACTTCCTTCCTGCCCTGTGCGGGCATTCACCGTCGCGAACGGCGAGCGGTGGTGAGCGGGCGCCGGATGGTCACCCGCAGCCCCCCGGCCCTTCCGGGGGGAAAACGCAGGGGACGCTTTCGCGTCCCCCGGCAGCTCTTGGAACCAAAAACGCCCGGGGGATTCCCGGGCGTCTGCGTTACCGTTTTCTCACACTAGTTGCCTTGTACTAGTTCACCGCTTCGATCGTCCCACGTCAAGGGTCCGGCGCGTACTTTTTTCTTCACTTTTCCAAGCAAAAGCGGGCATTCCGGAAGCCGCATGACTAGAAGATTCGAACCTGTCGGCATCTACGAACCCGCAGGTCCTTGACAAGTGACTAGTCATTGTTTGCCACACACCACCGCTTCGCTTCCCAGGGTGAATCACCCGTTCGGGCCATGCAGCATTCGCACGGGATGTCGTTTCTGTAGCTGAACGTGCAGACACTCGAGGGAGTGAGGGAGATGACACACAGCGCGCAGTTCGCCGCCCAGGCGTGGAGGGAACGCCAAAGGCGCCGCGTCGCCGCGGCGGTGCTGGACCGGGTAGCGGACGCCGCGCTGGCGGCAGGTGGCGCGGTCGTAGCAAACACGGCGCTGGCACTCCAACTCGGCCTTCCGGCCGGCGGTGGCGGAATCGCACTCGGCGCAGGGCTCCTCGCCGCGGGGATCTACTGGATGATGCGCGGACGTCACTGCGGAATCCCGCGACCGGCGTACTCGGTTCGCACTTCGGTTCCACGCCCCTCGATTCCGGTCACGGCGACCGCAACGGCCGCCCGGGCACAACATGTGTATGACGCCGCATAGCTAACCCCCCAACAGAAACAGGCCTTCCGGACGCGGAGGGCCTGTTTCTTGCGGAATCAGCCGCCTCAGCCGCCGAGGCGCTCGCGGAACCACCGGATGGTTCGCGGCAAACCTTCGCTCACTTCAATCTTCGGCTCCCAGCCGAGCAATGCGCGCGCGCGCGCAATGTTGGGACGTCGCACCGTCGGATCGTCGACCGGGCGCTCCGTGAATACGACCTCACTCGTCGATCCGGCGAGCCGGACGATGAGACGAGCCATCTCCAGCACGGTCATCTCACTGGGGTTCCCAATGTTGACCGGCTCGTGAACCCCTGAAGCAAAGAACAGCCGCAGGATTCCCTCGACCAGATCATCGACGTAAGTGAACGACCGCGTCTGAGAACCGTCTCCGTGAACGGTCAACGGTTCTCCGCGCAGCGCCTGGGACACGAACTGCGGGATCGCGCGCCCATCGTTGGGGCGCATCCTCGGGCCGTAGGTGTTGAAGATCCGCACGATACGCGTGTCGAGTCCGTGGATACGGTGATACGCCATCGTCATCGCCTCGGCGTACCGCTTGGCTTCGTCGTACACGCCGCGCGGACCGACGGGGTTCACGTGCCCCCAGTAGGTTTCCGGCTGCGGGTTGACCTCAGGATCGCCGTAAACCTCCGACGTGGACGCGATCATGAAGCGCGCGCCTTTCGCCTTCGCGAGTCCGAGGGTATGCCACGACCCCAGGGCTCCGACCTTCAGGATCTGGATCGGGTATCGCGCAAAGTCCACCGGAGATGCCGGCGACGCGAAGTGCATGACCCCATCGACCTCGCCGTCCAGATACAGCGGCTCCGAGATGTTGTGTTCGATGAACGTGAACTCGCCGAGGGCCGAGAGCATCTCAACGTGCTCTCGGCGACCGGTGATCAGGTTGTCGACGCAGACGACCTGATGGCCGTCCCCCAACAGACGTTCGCACAAATGGGAGCCGACAAACCCGGCTCCGCCCGTCACGACAATTCGCATATCGGGCGAGCATACCGGGTGCCCCGGTATCCGGCGCACGCGGACAGAGACGCGGACCAAACACAGAGCGAGCGGAGCCCGAATACCGGATTCCGCTCGCCCGTCGTGGGGTCTTTCAGGATTAGCCTGCGGCGTCGCGCGCGCGGCCGGCCGACAGCACGACGCGCGTCGGGTCGCCGAAGGCGTATCCCCATGAATGCAGCCGGCCGCGGCCGTCAACCCAGTATCCGCTGCCGTCTTCGACCATCAGCAATGCCTTAGCGTCGGCCGTAGAGCTGCTCCAGCTGTTCGAGCGCGTCGCAGCGCCACCGAACGGGTACATCGACCCGTAGTTGCTGAGCACCCAACCGGACTGCCCGTTGGAGCGCAGCACGACCGCAACAGCCCGCACGCGCGATGACATCTTGGGCGCGCTGATCGCCTTGGGCATCGCGTAGTTGCCCACCGCGAAGGGATGGAGCCGACCGTAGGCGTCCAAGACGTAGCCGCCGCGCAAATTGGGGAGCATCACGATGTCGCGGGCGTAGTCCTTTCCGGCCCAGGTCTTCGACGTCCGGACGCTCGGTGCGCCCCCGAAGGGGAACACTCGTCCATACATGTCGACGACGTAGCCGGTCGTGGTGGTCCGAAGAGCAATCCCACGCGCGCGGTCGGCGCCGAGTCCGGTCGCCTGCGGTTTGGTGGGCACAGGCTCGTCTCCGACGGCAAACGGATAGACGCCGCCCTTGGAAACCAGCACATATCCCGCCCTGCCGTCCTTGCGAAGAGCGATTCCGCGAACGGAGTCCTTGCCGATCGCAGGGGTGCCGACGTTGTCGTTCGCCGAACCAAATGGAACCAGACGACCACCGGCGTCGGCGACGTACCCCGAAACCCCGCGAATCAGACGCGATGACACCGTCCGGGCACTCCGGCCGACGGCGTCCGCGGCGGTCACCCGCACGTAGGAGCGCAGACTCGTCCCGCTGGGAACACTCCACTGTTCCTGCCCGTCATCGGCACGTGAGTAGTCCCCTGCGTTGATCGCGCTCCACGACTTGCCGTCCGGCGAGTATTCGATGGTCATCGGCTCGGCGACGCGATCGACGGAAGCATCCGAGACGTTCCACGTGATCGCGTAAACGCCGCCTGCCGGCACGAACGGATCGGCAGCCGGAGCGGTGATCGTTACGACCGGAGGCGACGAGTCGATCGTGAAAGCCGTCGCCGAGGCGTCGTATGCCTTGTTGCCGGCCGCATCGACTGCCACGGCACGCACCCGAGCCCGGTTTGCGTCGATCTCCGGCACCGTCCATTGGCGCGCGCCGGCAGCGTCGGGAATCCCCGACAGAACCGACCCAGCGTAGGTCGCTCCATCGTCTGTCGAGTACTGCAGGTCAACATGGTCGAAGTCGGCGTCGCTGGGGGCGCTCCACTCGACGGCGAGGGTGTCCCCGCCACCCACGACGTCCCCGCCGCCCGGGGCGACGAGATCCACCGCGACGGGCGTGTAATCGGCGGCGACGGTCGTCCCGGACGCCGAGACCGAACAGTTGCCGGCGTCGTCGCACAGCCGCATCGTCAGCTCGTGAGCCCCCTCGGGTATCGCGGCGGCGAGAGCATCGGCGTCCGCGAATGCAGCGGTGGCAGTCACCGACGTCGCCGAAGGAACGACCACCTCGCTCAGGGCGACCGGAGACATCGGCGCTCCATCCAGAAGGACTTCAGCCCGACCGAACTCAGCGTCGCCGGCGTCGACGGCCGCGGTGAGCGAGAAGGCTCGCGTGAACATGTTCAGCGTCAGCGCCGGAACCGACTCGCCGGCAGGCACGCTCGCCAGGAAGGAGTTCAATACCGGAGCAACCGGTGCGATCGTGTCGATTTCGGTCGGCAAAGATGCCGTCGTCATCGAGTTACCGCGAAGATCGCGCGCCGCAGAGGCGTGAACCTCTACCGCGCATCCACGCGACTGCGTGCAGTCGGATTCGGAGACCGTGACCGAGCCGTCCCAGACCCTCGGGTTGTCGTTTCGCCAGCCATTCGTGTGATTCGCGTCCGCAACCGAGGTCACCGCTGCGATCCCGAGCGCGGCAACCGGCTCCGTCGCCGAGTCCATGTCCTCGGAGAACGTCGCAGTCACGGTGGACGTGCGAGCGCCGAGAGGCGCCGTCGGAGAAACCTCAATGACTGCAACGGGGCTCGCGGCGTCGGTCACCAAGCCGGCAGGCAAAGACTGTGCGGTGGTAGCGTTCCCCGCGGCGTCCGCGATGCTCTTGGCCGCCGTGTACTCAATCGCCTTCGCGTCGGTCCCCTCGATCGGACCCACTGCCAGGGTAAGCGTGTCGGCGGCGGTGGCCGCCGCGCTCGACGCCGTCTCCCCGGCTACGGCGAAAGACGCTGCGATCCCGTCGGGCACTGCGCCGATGTCTTCGCTGTAGTGCAGAACAACCGTGTCGATCCTGGCGTCGCCGTCGGAATCATCCGCAATTGCGGAAGAAATCCGGGGCGCCGCTCCGTCGTCGGTCGCGAAAGCGGCCGTCACCGGCACCTGATTGCCTGCGGCGTCGGTCGTGGCTCCCGAACCCTGCGTCGCGTAACGAAGGTACGGCAATGTGCCGGTATCCGCGGTTTCGCCTTCGAGAAAGTCGATGGCCAACACATCGGCCGGAGCTTCGATCGAGAAGCCGTTTGCCGCGCGCCCGTCGAGCGTCCAGCCTGCGATCGACGCGACTGCGATCGGTTCGGTGAATCTGACCCGAAGGCGATTGATCAGCCCATTGCCGTCGCTGTCGACGGTCGTAGCTCCGACGTAGCGTGGAGCGACTCCATCGGTCACCGTCGCCTGGAAGGAAGCAATGCAGGCGCGGTAGGCACCACCCGTGGGGACGAGGGCCTTCAGCCCGGAGCCCACAGTGCCGGTTCCTTCATTCGCGCACGAAGAAGGACGGGCGTAGGAAACCTGAGGCGTGACGGCGCCATCCCACGCGGTCTCGGCAGCCGGCGCGATACGCACGAGGAAAGCGGCGTCGTTGGCGGCAGCACCGGTGTCGACCGTCTCGGTGTCCACGATCACGTCCTGACCGCCGACCGTGACTCCGATGCGCGCGAGTTGGCCGGCGATCGTCCCGTCGTCGATCTTCCCATCAAACGTCAATTCGATCGCGTCCGCGATGCCGTTGGCCGAACCTCCCGAGCCGTCCACGGTGCGCGCCGAAAGCAGCTGTGCGTCGCCGGGATGAACGTAACGAGCCTGCGCCCTCGCGGCAGGGAGGTCTTGGCCTGCAGCTCCGTTGCTCGCGGCATCGGTGATCAGCGACGTGCCGGTGCCTGCAATACCAAGCGTGCACCCGAGCGGAACAGCAGGGAATCGATACGCCGTCGGAGGCATGGCGTTGCCGGTATTGGCAGTCACCGTCCATTCGGCGAGGTAGGAGGATCCGACGGGAGAAACGGGATCATTACCACTTGTTGGTTGAGGGAAGTTGAACTTGCCGGGCGTCCCGTCTCCGTCTGCGCAGCCGCTGCCGAGGTTGTTGAACTGCAGCGCGCGCTCCAGATTCGTCCAACGCCCAAGTGCCCCAACACCGGTCAACGTCGCGGGCTCGGAGAAGTTGAGCACCAGTCGCTCCCCCACCGTCGCGAAGATTCCGGCGGTACCACGATCGAACGCCGTCGCCGACAGCAGAACCGGTCCGGCGCCGTCGGTCGCAGGTGTCGAGGAGTAGTCGCTTAGCTCCAGGTTGGTCTCACCGGGAATCGTAGCGACCTTCTGTGCCCCGCCACCGCCCGAGACGTACGAGACGGCCGGCATCGCTGCGGTGTCGGGCACGGCGCCGAATGCCAGGCCGATCGACAGAGTCGTGGAGTTCGTCCATACGAACGATGAGATCCGATACCCGACGACGCGGAATCCCGGCTCGCCCGGACCACCGGACTCCCGCGGAGTCGCTGCGGTGTCCATAGTGGCGCTGAAGGTCACCGAGATATGGTCAATGTATCCATCGCCGTTGTCGGCCGTGCGGGCGCTCAAGATCTTCACCAGCGTATTGGGCGCCGCCCGGCCCGCCGTCATCGACAACGTACTGGCGGCCGCCAGCGCCGCCGCCAGCGCGAGCATCCTCATCATCCGGCCACGAACTGTCGGCAGCCGGCGGAACGCAATCATTCGGAGAATCGAGTTCACGACACTTCACCCCACGATCGGTGTCCTTGCTCAATGACAACGAGCGCAGACTTGTGGGGTTTCACCGCGTTTTCCGCGTGGAATGTCCGCAACGCCGGACTGCTCCCGGTGCGCACAGGGACTCGCGACGCATTCCGGACCGCGACGCGAAAGGATTGCGGCGAATTGTGCGCGTCCCGCAGATCTACGGTCGGACGGAGGTCATGTCGCTACCGTCCGACGCCTTCGTACGTGAAGCCCATCTGGCGCAGAAGGTGCGGATCAAGCAGATTGCGCGCGTCTACGACCGCCGGCCGCTCCATCACGTCGCGCAGCCGTGGGAAGTCCAGCCACCGAAACTCATTCCACTCGGTAAGAACCAGCACAACGTGCGCGTGTTCTGCCGCCTCGATCGGTCCGGGAGCCCGTTCGATGCCGAGCGATTCGTAAGCCGCGTCGCCCACGACCGGATCGTAGGCCCGCACGTGCGCACCACGCTCGACCAGCAGTCGAACCACCTCGATTGCCGGCGAGTCGCGCACGTCGTCGGTGTTCGGCTTGAAGGACAGCCCCCACACCGCCACGGTCTTACCGTGGATGCCCCCGGCCAGCCGCTCCACCTTTGCGGCGATCACGCGGTGCTGCGCCTCGTTCACCTCTAGGACTCCGCGCAGCAAGTGGAAGTCGTAACCGCCCCCCTCTGCCAGCTTGATGAGCGCGCGCGAGTCCTTCGGCAGACACGACCCTCCAAACCCGGGCCCCGGCTTGAGGAACTCGAAGCCGATGCGCGCGTCGTAGCCCATGCCGAGCGCGACGTCCTTGACGTCGGCGCCGACGACGTCGCAAATATTGGCGATCGCATTGATGAAGCTGATCTTGGTCGCGAGGAAGGTGTTCGAGGCGTACTTGATCATTTCGGCCGTCGCCGAGTCGGTGACGATCAGCGGCGCGCCGAGCGGGCGATACAACTCGGTCAACGCTCCAGCCGCTCGCTCGCTTGCCGTTCCGATTACGACACGGTCGGGATGCAGAAAATCGAACACCGCGCTGCCCTCCCGCAAGAACTCGGGGTTCGACGCAATGTCGAACTCCACGCTCTCGGGTAGTTGTTGCGCGATGATGCGCTCCACGATCCGCGACGATCCAATAGGCACCGTGCTCTTGTTGACGACCACGACGTACGAGCGGATGTGGCGCGCCACTCCCGCCGCGACCGCCTCGACTCGGCTGAGGTCGGCGCTGCCGTCCTCGGCGGGCGGAGTCTGCACGCAGATAAAGACGAACTGCGCACCGGCCATCGCTTCACCAAGGTCGGTCGTAAAGCTCAGTCGCCCCGATTCCAGCCCGCGCGCCACAACTTCTTCCAATCCCGGCTCGTAGAACGGAACCTCTCCGCCCCGCAGCTTCGCGACCTTCTCGACATCGATGTCCACGCACGCGACTTCGTGTCCGAGATCAGCGAAGCTCGCGCCGGTGACCAGTCCGACGTAGCCGGTTCCCACGATCGCGATACGCATCACTGCCTCCGTACCCGCGCGCGCCAGTAGTCCAGTGTGTCCTTCAGCGTCGTTTCGAAGGGAATCTTCGGCTCCCAGCCTGTCTCGGTGCGAAACTTTGTTGAGTCCGACTGCAGCACATCCACGTCGGAGGGGCGCAAGCGGCTCGGGTCCACACGGATCTCGAAGTTCAGGTCGCTAAAAGACAACAGCGTGTCGAGAACCTCGCGGATCGACCAGGCGATGCCGGTTCCGATGTTGTACACCTCGCCGGGCCGGCACATCTCAAGCGACAACACGTAAGCCTCGATGACATCGCGCACATCGGTGTAGTCGCGCCGGGCGTCCAGATTTCCCACCTCAACGATCGCCGGACGCAAACCCGCCTCGGCCTCGGCGATCTGCTTCGCGAAGTTCGACGTCACGAAGACCTCGCCGCGCCGCGGCCCTTCGTGGTTGAACGCGCGCGTGCGCACGATCCACAGCCCGTACGAACGAAAGTACTGGAATCCCATCAGGTCTTGCGCGACCTTGCTTACCGCGTACGGACTCATCGGACGCAAGGGGTTGTCCTCGGTGATCGGTAACTCATGGGGGTAGACGAGTCCATACTCCTCGGACGATCCCGCAAGCTGCACGCGCGCCGGAAGCTTGGACTCGCGGATCGCCTCCAGCAGGTGCACCTGAGACTGCACGTTCGTCGTCAACGTTTCGGCCGGGGCGGACCACGACGCATGCACGTAGCTCTGGGCTGCCAGATGGAAAACCCGCTCGGGACGGAACTCCCCAATCACCTGGCGCACCGCAGTGCCGTCGCGCATGTCGCACTCGAACAGCGCGATCCGATCACGCACCCCGGCGATGTTGTCGGTCTGGCTGCGCCAGCGCATCGTGCCGGCCACCTCGTGTCCGAGGCCCAAGCAATACTCGGCAAGGTGACTGCCGGCAAAACCGGTCACTCCGGTGATCAGAACCCGCATGTCATTCCTTTCGGCACGAATGCCCCCCGAGCGTAGACGCCGTGCCAAACCGGCGGCAACGGTCTCAATCAGGGTCAACCAGGATCAATTGCCCGCCACGCCTCACGCAAGCGTGACGCCCACAACTTCACGGTCGTCCTCGACCCGAACTCCGCGGCCGACAATGCTGTCGCGCACGACCGCACGCTCGCCGATTTCCGCTTCTTCGTGGATCACCGAGCGCTCGATGCGCGCGCCGGCTCCGACCAGCGCTCCCGCCCCAAGGCACACCATCGGTCCGATAACGGCCCCCGGCCGCACCGGCGCGTGGTCCAGCAAACAGGGAGCCTCGATTGTTGTGCCGTCCGCAAAGGACTGCGACTCCGCAATGATCCTGCCGCCGACCTCCACATTGGACCGGCCTGAAAGGATGTCGAAGTGCGCCTGCAAGTACCGCTGCGGCGTCCCGATATCGATCCAGTACGAATCCGACTGGAACCCATACATCGGCTCTCCGCGCTCCAGTAGCGATGGGAACACCTGATACTCAAAGGACCACTCGGTGTCGGGCGGGATGTCCGCCAGCACGCGAGGCTCAAGAACATAGGTCCCGGCGTTGATCCATCCGCCGAGCGCAGCGATCTCCGGCGGCGGCTTCTCAACGAAGCGCTCGATCCGCCCCTGGGCGTCCAGTGGAACCAGTCCGTAGGCGCCGGCGTCGGCAACATGTGTCAGCGCGATCGACAGCGCCGAACCGCGCGCGCGATGGAACTCGACCATCGCCGAAACGTCGAGGTCGGTCAGCACGTCGCCGTTGAAGACGATCGCAGTGTCGTCGAGATCCTCCAGGCGGCTGCGCACCGCCCCCGCCGTTCCCAGCGGATGATCCTCAGTCGAGATCTCCACCTTGACCCCGATCTCGGCCGCGCGCGGGATGAACGTCTCGAACTCGGCGGCAAGGTACCCGGTCAACAAGACCGCCTCGGAGACACCATGGCGTGCGAGAAGTCGCACCTGGTGCTCAAGAAACGGACGATTCGCGATCGGCATCAGCGACTTCGGAACGTGATCGGTGAGCGGACGCAGCCGCGTGCCGAAACCCCCCGCAATAATGAGCGCTTTCATCGAGTCGCAAGGATATCCGGCAATGCGACCGAAAGGGCGCGCATCCAGACGGGAAGCGGTTCGAATCCGGCCGCAGCCCACGCGCGCCCTTCCAGGGGCGCGTTCTTCGGGCGCGCGGCCGGACGCGGCGAGGCCTCGGCCGTCGAACATGCCCTCACGAGCGCCGGGTCTTTTCCGGCGCCCCGCAGAACCGCCCGCGCGAAATCGGCGCGAGACACCGCGCCGCGACTCGCGACGTGGAAGATGCCCGGCGTTGCGCGCTCGACGAGGGACACCAGCGCGCGCGCAAGGTCGCCCGTCCACGTCGGCGACCCGATCTGGTCATCCACAACATCCAAAGTGCCGCGTGACGCTGCCCGAAGGATTGCCGTCACGAAGTTCCCCGCAGGCTCCCCGTTGGCCACGCGCGCGCCGTACAGCCACGCCGTCCGCGCGATCGCCACGCGCGCGCCGACATCCAGAGCCGCGCGTTCAGCGTCGAGTTTGGTTTGCCCGTACACCTGCAGCGGGTTGGGAACGTCGTCCTCGACGTACGCGCGGCCGAGCATCCCATCGAAAACGTAGTCGGTGCTCACTACGACGACAAACGCATCGCGCGCGGCCGCCGCGACATTGCGGGTGCCCTCGACGTTGACCAGGCGCGCGCGCTCGGGATCACGCTCGCATCCGTCCACGTCCGTCCAGGCCGCACCGTGGATTACCGCGTCCGGCCGGAACGAATCGACCAGCGCGCGCGCGGCGGCGGCGTCGGTAACGTCCAGAATCGCCCGATCGGCAAGCAAGGTCTCGTGGCCGCCGAACGCCAGCGCCAGATCATGCCCCAGCTGACCTCCGGCGCCCGTCACCAGGATTCGCACGTCCGATCCTCTCCCTCCGCCGACGGCACGCGGCGCAATCGTACTGAGAATCCAGGGCTGGACGTGACCTTCGGGCGCGCGCCCGATCACTCAGGCGTTGATCGTCATGCCAATCAGTCGACCAATGCCGTAGGTGAGTCCCGCCGCAGCGAGTCCGAAGGCGAGAGAGCGCAGTCCCGAGCGCAACACGCTTCGGCCGGTGAACAACGTGATGGCCGCACCGATGCCGAAGAGCCCGGCG
Organism: Actinomycetota bacterium; assembly: GCA_041658565.1. Taxonomy (NCBI): domain Bacteria; kingdom Bacillati; phylum Actinomycetota; species Actinomycetota bacterium. The sequence goes on from JBAZZY010000014.1 coordinate 35,283, forward strand.
GCACCGCCGGCGAGGGCGATCGCGATCGCGGACGTGCCCGACAGGAATACAAACGGGATCACCGGGATCACCGCTCCCGCCGAGAAAAGCACAAACGAGGTCCCCGCGGCCGTCCACGGTGAACCGCCCAACTCGTCGGGATCGATCCCCAGCTCCTCGCGTGCCAGAGTGTCCAGCGCCGTTGCGGGATCGGCAATTATGCGCGCCGCCAGCTCTCGCGCCTGTGCCTCGGGGAGTCCCTTCGCCTGGTAAATCAAAGCCAGTTCGTGCTCCTCCTCCTCCGGCGCCGCCTCCAGTTCCTCTGCTTCGATCTGAATCTCGCGCTCGTACAACTCGCGAGAACTCTGCACCGAAAGCCACTCCCCGAGCGCCATCGATCCGGCCCCCGCCAGAAGCCCGGCGATGCCTGCCACGAGCACCGTCTTGTTTGCGAGATTGGCGCCGGCCACGCCCATCACGAGGCTCAGATTGGATACCAGGCCGTCGTTGGCGCCCAGCACCGCCGCGCGCAGCGCGTTGCCTCCTCCCGAGCGATGGCGCCCCTCCATGCGGGCAATCGCACTGCCCTGCACGCCTCCGTTCGCAAGTGTCCCGAGCAGACGTGCGTGGGAACGCTCCTGCTGGGACATCGTCGCCGACGCCTCCGGCTGGTCGTCGTACACCCTTTGCGCCGCAGTCTCTTGCGCCGCAAGCGAGGGGATCACGAGTTTCGGGCCGTACCGGCGCGCGAGCCAGGCCAGAATGCGCGCGCGCCGGCGCGGGCGCGGGGCGGGAACCCTCGCCCCAGCAGCCTCAAGCCGGTCGACCCACACGCGCGCATGGGCCTCCTCGGTCTCGGCGAGGCGCCCGAACAACTCCGCCAACTCGGCATTCTGCTCGGAGTCGGCGACGGCGCGATAAATGAACGCGCTGTCGATCTCCTCGTGGTAGTTGTCCCGATACCTTTCGAGATCCGGCTTCTCGGTCACGACATCACCTCTTGAGCGAAACGAAACCGCACCCGCGGGTATGCCCGATACTGAAGCCCATCCGAGTTACTGCCGGCAAGTTGTGTCGATAACCGACTTCTCCGGGGTCGGGCGTTTCGACGGCGGAGGCTTCGCGCCCGGCGACGGCGGCGGCTTCAGGAAGTTGGTTCCGATCGTCACCACGACATCGACCGATTGCGACGATGTCGCGATCTTCACTTGGGAACCTGGATACTGCTTGCGCACCAACTCGGCTTTGAGTTCGTCGCCGACGACGTAAGTGATCACGGTGCGCGGCTGCACATCTGCCGTGCCCGTCGAGCGAATCCGATATCCGAGCTTGCGCAAGACAACCGCTTGCCTGCCCGCCAGGCCGTTCTCGCCCGTGCCGTTCATGATCTTGAGGCTGACATCCGCCGGCTCAGGAACCGACTGGCTGGTCTTACCGTACGGAGGCAGATCCGCATCGGCCTCGATCGCCTCGAACAGCGCCGATGCCTGCCGTTCGTTTGCCACGACGTAAGAGACGCCGCCGACATACTGCGGCGTACCCGGATACATGCGGAAGTCGATGCGCTTCTGGTCGAATCCGGCGAGTTTGTTCGCGATGGCGCGCGCCAGCCCCAGGTCCACACCCGTGTCGTAGCGAAGCCCATTGCCGACGGCCCTGGACAGCGACGTGACCTTCCCCGGATTCAGCAGGAAGCTGACGCCCTTCACCTTGCCCAGAAGTACGCGGATAAAGCGCTGCTGCGTCTGAATCCGTCCCAGGTCCGCGCTCGCGTAGATATGGCGCGCACGCACAAACGACAAAGCCATATCGCCGTCCAGCTTCACGCAACCGCTTTGATTGATCTCCAGGCCGGAGCGGCGATCGCTGACCGGTTCATCGAAATATACGGTCACGCCTCCGACGGCATTCACGATCGTGCGGAAACTGTCGAAGTTCACCTCGACGTAGTGGTGAATGTTCGAACCGGTGAGCTGAGACACGGTCTTGATCATCAGGTTCGGGCCACCGAAGGTGTACGCGCTGTTGATCTTGCCGGTCCCCCGGCCGGGGATCTTGACCCGAAGGTCACGGGGGAAGCTGACGACGACGGCCTTCTTCCCGTCGGCATCCATATGGATGAGCATGATCGTGTCGGCGCGCTGCCCGCTGCCGCCCTTGAACTGCCGCGCATTGCGATCCCCGTCGTCCACGACGTCGCGCCGGTCGCTGCCCAGAACCAGGATGTTCATCGGGCCCTTGGGCAACGGCGGAACGACGTCGATGCCCTTGTCCTGTCCGCGCCTGATATTCTCGCGCACCTTCAGGAACGTGACGGCCTGCGTGCCGACGAATCCGACGCTAAGCACGAGGAACACGACAAGCCCGGCTTTAAGCGCGCGCTTCGCGCCCCGCGGGCGTCGTCGTGGAACGTCAAGGTTCTTAAGGCCGTCGTACATGTGAGTGTCCGGAGTGTATCGGCTAGGCCGAGCCTCCGTCGGATTCCCGTTCGCGACGCGCCAGGATCGCCTCTTTACGCGCCAGCCGGTGCTGGCGGCGAATCTTCGCTTCATCCCTGCGGCGCTTCTCTTCATCGGTCTGCGGAGCAAGCGGCGGCACGGGTCGCGGCATGCCCTTGGCGTTGAGCGCGACGAAGACAAGGTAGGCGCTGGACACGTGGCGATGCTCGCCGGTGCGCGCGTTCTCGGCGTGCACGCGAACGCCGACCTCCATCGAGGTGCGACCGACATCATTGACCTGCGCGTACAACGTCACGACCTCGCCCAGGAAGACGGGCTCTATGAAGCTCATCTCGTCCATAGACGCGGTCACGACGCGACCTCCGCAGTGCTTGACCGCGGAGATGCCGGCCGCCGAGTCCACAAGCTTCATGATCACGCCGCCGTGCACGTTGTTCTCGAGGTTGGCGTCCCCGATCTCCATCACCTGCGACAGCACCGCGCGCGACTGCCCGGGAGTGCGAGGTTCGAGATTGGGGGCGGGAGTTCGCCCGGGCTTTGCCGGAGAGTTCATCGTCCTCCTCTGTGCGCGGCCGACACGAGATCGGCAAGTTCGCCCACGATACGGGTTAAGTCGAAGTCTCTCGGAGTGTAGACGCGAGCGACACCGGCCGCGCGCAGCACCTCGGCGTCGCGCTCGGGAATGATCCCGCCCACCACTACCGGCACCCGGGTCGGATCGACGCCTCGCGCGCGCATCGCGCGCAGAACCTCCGGGACCAGCAATGTGTGCCCGCCGGAGAGCACTGAAAGCCCGACCAGGTGCACATCCTCGTCCACCACTGCCTGCGCAATCGCGTCGGGTGCAAGGCGGATCCCCTGATATACGACTTCGAAACCGGCATCGCGCGCGCGCACTGCCACTTGCTCGGCGCCGTTGGAGTGTCCGTCCAGACCCGGCTTGCCGACCAGAATCCGCAGCCGCCGCACCCCGATCAGGGCGGCGACCTCCTCAACGCGCGCGCGCACCCGGCGAAGCTCCTCGAACTCCCCGGTCGCTGGAACAGCTCCCGATACCCCCGTCGGCGCTCGGAACTCCCCAAACACATCGCGCAGCGCGTCGGCCCACTCGCCGGTAGTCACCCCGGCGCGCGCCGCCTGAATCGAATACGGCACTAGGTTCTCCGCTGTGCCCGCCGCGCGCCGCAGGTCGTCGAGGGCGCGGCGCGCGCCGGACGCGTCGCGGCGCGCGCGGGACTCCTCCAGGGAGCGAACATGTTGCTCGGCCGCCTCCGCATCGGGCGTCTCGAACAGCGCACCCACTTCGAGCGGCGACGCTTCACTTTCGACAAAGGCGTTCACCCCGACGACAGGCACGTCGCCCGCCTCGATCGAGCGCCGGCGCCGCGCGAGCGACGCAACCAACTCCTGCTTCATGTAGGCAAGCGCATCAACCGATCCTCCGGCATCGAGCACGCGAGACAACTCGTCGCGCGCCGCGCTCTCCAGCTCCTCGGTCTTAGCCTCGATCACGTGCGAGCCGGCGAAGATGTCCTCGTACTCGAGCAAGTCCGTCTCGTTCACCAGAATCTGCTGCAGTCGCAATGACCACTGCTGGTCCCACGGACGAGGCAATCCAAGCGCCTCGTTCCACGCCGGCAGCTGCAACGAGCGCGCGCGCGCATCCTTCGACAACGAGACGGCGAGCGACTCCAAGGCGATGCGATAGACGTTGTTCTCGGGCTGCAGCGCCGTCAGGCCAAGCGAGTTGACCTGCACCGCGTATCGGAACCGCCGGTACTTCGGATCCTCGACCCCGTAGCGCGTCCGCGCGATCTCGTCCCACATGCGCGTGAACGCGCGCATCTTGCACATCTCTTCGACGAATCGGATGCCGGCATTGCAGAAGAACGAGATCCTGCCGACGACCCGCCCGAAGTCGCTCTCGGCGATCGCTCCGGTCTCCCGCACTGCGTCAAGCACCGCGATCGCGTTCGCCAACGTGTACGCGATCTCCTGGTGCGGCTGGGCGCCGGCTTCCTGAAGGTGATACGAGCACACGTTTATCGGATTGGCCTTGGGGATCTCCCGCGCGCAGAACGTGACCATGTCGGTGACGAGGCGCATAGAGGGCTGCGGCGGAAAGATGTACGTCCCTCGCGACAAATACTCCTTGAGGATGTCGTTTTGAGTCGTGACCGACAACGAAGCGCGCGGGACGCTTTGCTCGTCGGCGATGCCGGCGTAAAGAGCCAGCAGCCACATGGCCGTCGCGTTGATGGTCATCGAAGTCGTCATCCGGCCGAGGTCGATGCCGTCGAAAAGCGTGCGCATGTCGGCAATCGACGACACCGGCACGCCGACCCGCCCGACCTCCCCTTTGGCCATGCGCGCGTCGGAGTCGTACCCGCACTGCGTCGGCAAGTCGAACGCCACCGATAGTCCGGTCTGGCCCTTGGAGAGGTTCCGCTTGAACAACTCGTTCGAAGCGCGCGCCGACGTGTGCCCGGCGTAGGTCCGGATCACCCACGGCTTGTCCTTCGGGTGGTTCACGCCCATGCTCGACACCTCGCGGTCGAAAACGATGCCGGTTGATCGTACCCGCGATCCCTCACTCCAGAAACGGGGTGGCCGCGGGAGGGGATCCATCCCCCAAACGCATGGATATACTCCGGCCGGCGCGCGCGGAAACGGGGAGAAGACCTCCATGACGATCACAACGGTTGGCATCCTGGGCTGCGGCACGATGGGCTCGGGCATCGCCGAGGTGTGCGCGCGAGGCGGCTACGCCGTCGTGTTCCGCGAAGTGGACGACGAACGCGCAGCGGAGGGATTCGCACGTATCCGCCGGTCGCTGGACCGCGCAGCCCTGCGGGGCCGGATCAGCGCGGAAGACCGCGACGCCGCACTCGCGCGCGTGCACGGAACGTCCCAATACGAAGACCTCTCGGGTTGCGACATCGTGATCGAGGCCATTCCGGAGCACCTGCACCTAAAGCAAGAAGCATTTCGCGCGCTCGACCAACTCCTTGCTCCGGAAGCGATCCTGGCGACGAGCACCTCGTCGCTTCCGGTGATCGAGATGGCGGTCTCATCGGGACGGCCGGCGCGCACGGTGGGACTGCGCTTCTTCAACCCGGCACCCGTGATGGGGCTCGTCGAACTGGTCAAGACCGTGCTGACCGACGACGACGCGCTCGCGGAGGCGCGCGCGTTCGCGGAGTCGCTCGGCAAAACCCCGATCGTCGCACTGGATCGCGCCGGGTTTCTGGCCAACCTTCTGCTGTTCCCGTACCTGAACAACGCGGTACGCATGCTCGAAAGCGGCTTCGCCTCGCGCGAGGACATAGATGCCGCGATGCGGCTCGGCTGCGCTCATCCCATGGGGCCGCTCGCGCTGCTTGACCTGATCGGTTTGGACTCCTCCTACGAGGTCCTCGATGCGATGTCGCGACGGTTCGGCGAAACTCAGTACACCCCGGCGCCGCTGATCAAGCAGTTTGTCACGGCGGGGTTTCTGGGCCGCAAGACCGGCCGGGGCTTTTACGAATACGAGGCGCCGGGGTCCGCGCATGTGAAAGAGACCGGTCGCCACGAACGCGAGGTTCCCGAGACGGCCGCCGCGGACATCCGCACGATCGGTATCGTCGGGTCGGGAACGATGGCCACCGGCATCGCCGAAGTTGCCGCGAAAGCGGGATTCGAAGTCATATTGCGAGCCCGCTCCGTGGAGCGAGCCGAGGAAGCGCGCGCGGCCGTCGAAGCGTCGCTGGGCCGGGCCGTGCACCGCGGCAAGATGACCGAAGAACAGGCACGCGAGTCCCTGGGCCGAATCAACACGACCACCGACCTGGGCTCGCTGTCCTGCGCCGACATCGTGATCGAGGCCGTCGCGGAAGTGCTCGAAGTCAAGACCGAGCTTTTCCGGCAGCTCGACGCGATCGTCCCGACCCGCGCGATCCTGGCAACCACGACCTCTTCTCTGCCGGTCATCGCGCTGGCGGCCGCGACACAGCGCCCAGAGCAGGTCGCCGGCATGCACTTCTTCAACCCCGCCCCCGTGATGCAACTGGTCGAGGTGGTAAGGACCGTGCGCACAAGCGAGGACACCGCCGACACGGCTTTCGCGCTCGCCAAGCGCTTGGGCAAGCATCCCGTCACATGCCCGGACCGGGCTGGGTTCATCGTCAACGCGTTGCTGTTCCCCTACATCAACGAAGCCGTTCGACTGGTGGAGTCCGGATACGCGCGCGCCGAGGACGTCGACACCGCGATGCGGCTGGGAGCAGCGCACCCGCTCGGACCGTTCGCTCTGGCCGACGTCATCGGTCTGGATGTCACCGAGCAGATCATCTCGACGCTGTACGCGGAATTCCGCGAGCCCTTCTACGCTCCGGCGCCGCTGCTCGGGCATCTGGTGCGCGCCGGCTACCTCGGGCGAAAAACCGGACGCGGCTTCTACACGTACGCGTCATGAATTACAGATTCCCGACCCAGACATCCGCTCAACGGGATTGATTGTTGACATCGATTACGGCAGAGCTTCATCGATCCGAATCTCAAGTGCCGAATCCGCGTCTTGAGCACGCACGAATATGACAAGGTTGCCGCCATCAGCGCGCGCAGAAGGAACGATGATTGCCTCAATGCCCAGCCAGGCCGCCGCGCCACCAACCATCTGACACGCCGAGAAATCCGTGCCCGACAGGTCGTCCGCGTCTACCCCGAGTCGGAGTAGGAGCTGTTCGTCCCTCAAATCAAGCACATCTCCCAACTCGGCCCGCATCGCGTAGAGCCGCCTCGCGGCGGTCGGCCTCAGCGGCTGCATGCTCAAGAGATGATCACCCTCGGCAATCGCCGTCTCGCGATCAAGGCTCGCATAAAGAGCGGCTACGTCGGGAGGGTTCCATCGCGCGCCCCGCATGTTCGGTTTCACGGGCGGCGCATCTCCGAGCATGTGTCGCCAAACCTCGCCTCGGAACGAAACCCGCGGACATTCCTCGAGGACATCCAGAAGGGCCGGATCGTAGATCACGGGATTGGAATGTCCTAGACGTAGGCGCCGTCTTGAAGTTGAGCAATCAGCGCCAGCACCTCGTCGATAGCTCCGTCGCGAATCTTGTCTACCGGTCGCAATCCGCGCAACAGAGGATGGGGAGAAAACAGCCAGAGTCGCGCTGCGTCGGGCTCGTAGAACTCCCGCAGTTGGTCGATGAGCCACTCCAAGCTGAGAAGCCTCTCCAAGCTTGCTCTTTGCGGTGCCGCCCTACTCGTTCGCCATCGAGAAACAGTCTGCGGAGTTGTGTCGAGAAGTTGTGCGATATCGCGCGCCTTGATCACTCCCGTGATCTTGTCGATTCGCTGCGCAAGTGCCGACATCGTGATGTCCTCCGTTCAAGGGCGACTATACAAGATCCTGAACGTTCTAATGCACTTTAGCATGAACAAACTCATGAACGCTGGATCGCCTCTGGGGAGAGGCACCCCTCCTGGTTCCGCGCACAAGCGAGACCGTCGTGTCCTTTCGCCAACCGGCGGGTGGGTGGATCGTTTTGCCAACGAACGCGCCATGATCGATCCGGATTCCCGCGCAACCTGCCCGAATCGGCGCGCATCACCTCGGTGAAGGCATGGACCGTCCGCCTTGCGGGCGCGCGCCCGGCGCGGGGATACTGCGGCGACGCCGACCGCCGAAAGGACCTTGATGAGCCTGCAGATGTTTTCGCTGGAGGGCAAGACCGCGCTGGTGACCGGTGCCTCGCGCGGCATCGGCGCCGCGATCGCGCGCGCGTTCGCGGCGGCCGGCGCCGACGTGGCGCTTGCCGCGCGCTCGACCGGCGACATCGACCTCCTCGCGGGCGAGATCGAATCCACCGGGAGAAAAGCGATCGCCATCACCACCGACGTCACTCAACCCGACCAGGTGCGCGCGTGCGTGGCGCGCGCCGTCGAATCGCTCGGCTCCGTCGACATCTTGGTCAACAACGCCGGCGGCACGAAGTTCATGTCGCCCGCCGTCGACACTCGCATCGAAGGCTGGAAGAAGGCGATCTCGCTGAACCTCGATTCGGTCTTCTTCTTCTGTCAGGAGGCGGGGCGCCACATGCTCGAACGCGGCTCGGGATCGGTGATCAACATCTCATCGGTGGCCGGCGTCTCGGCCGCGCCGGGGCTGTCGTATTACGCAGCCGCCAAGCACGGGGTGATCGGGCTGACCAAGACGCTCGCCGTCGAATGGGGTCACACGGGTGTGCGCGCGAACTCGATCTGCCCGGGCTGGATCAAGACCGACCTCAACAAGACCTACTGGACCAACGAGGAGTCCGCGCGCGCCTTCGTTACCGGCGTGCCGATGCAGCGCTGGGGCGAGGTCGAGGACATCACCGGCGCCGCGATATGGCTCGCTTCGGACGCCGCGGCATACGTCACCGGCGCCACCATCATGATCGACGGCGGGCAGACGGTCTGAGGTGAGTCCCAGGCGGAACCGTCCGAAGTCGGCTCGCAAGCCGGCCGGCGAGGAGCGGATCCTCGCCCCCGACATCGTCATGGGCGCCCCACCGGGGTGGCACGTGCGCGCGATCCAACCGGCGCGCGCAGTGAAGGAATACCGCTGTCCGGGGTGCGATCACGAGGTTCGCATCGGGACCGCGCACGTCGTTGCATGGCGGGACGGATCAGAAGACGACCGCCGCCACTGGCACCGCCCGTGCTGGCAACGCTCGATACGCTGAGCGCGCACCAGGCCTTCCTACGCAAGCAGCTTCTCGAGGCGGCGGACCAGCGTCGTGAGTGATAGCCCGAGGGCCTGACAGATCTGGCGCAGCTCCAGGATGTCGAGACGGCGCTCGCCGGACTCATACTTGCTCACGAACGACTGTGGACGGCCGATCCGTCGTGCAAGTTCCGGCTGGGTCAAGCCCGGCTGCAACCGTGCCTCTCGCAACACGGCTTGAAGATGTTCGCGTTGAGTACCTCGATCCTGCTTGCGCACCAGGGTTACTGTGTGGGAACATGCAGCGTTATCCCAAGATGGGATACTCCGGACGACAAGAACCAATCAGGCGAGGCGATGGACTGGCCGGCAAGGATCGGCGCTCTGATTGCGCAGGTCGGCATCCTGCGCAGGGACTTTGCCGACCACGCCCACCCGGCCGACCGACATCTCCGTCGTGCGATCGCGAACCTCCACCGCGCGCAACGCGCGCTTGCCCTGCCGCCTCACCAGCCTGATCCAGAAGCAGCGAAATCACGGACGTCGGACGTCCGTGCGCTCACCTCGCTGGAGCGCTTGTCGACGGCGTCCCAGGACGAAGACGCCGGACCCCCTCATCCAGCCAAAGTGCGCCGGGCGGCAAAGCGCGACGGGCGACTCGCCGCCAAGAAACAGTAACGGACCGCCGCGACATCGGGTGTCCCAGCCGGCGTGTAGGGTCGAGCACGCAGCCCCGGGAAGGACGAGTTCGTGGATTCAGGTGTTCGATGGGCAAACGTGACCGGTCGATTCTCTTCGTGGTTCGCCGAGACGCTCGTCGCCGGCGACCATGACCTCGCCGGGCGGATCGCCCATGTGGCGGCGCGCATCCGGGCCATCCACGCACCGGTGCCCCTCGCGCTGACCCTGGTGCTCGACTACTTGGACACCGCGGAGCTGGCGCGCTTGGAGATTTCCGAGCCCGAGGAAGTGCCCTTCGACCTTCTCGGGGGACTCGTTGCCGACTTTGAGTCACTCCTCGACCTGACCGTCGGACCCGCGCACGGCGACGGCTCGTGCGCGGAGAGAGCGCAGGCCTATCTGCGCCCTTGGGCCACGGGATCAGGCTCTCAGCGCTTCGGACGCGGTGCGCGCGCGGCCGGCTTCGACGCGCGTAGAGGCTTCTCTGCGCGTGTCGTTCCCCCCGGCGCCACGCTCACGGCGTGCTTGGCTCCGGGTGTCTCCGGGGACGGAGCTGCCTCCCCCAGATAGGCAGCCATCACATCCGGAGAGGCCAACAACTCGGCGCTCGGCCCCTCGACCGCGACCTCGCCCTTGGCCAGGACGTACGCGCGCGACGTGTGCTTGAGCGCGAGGTGCACGAACTGTTCGACGAGCAACACAGCGGTCCCGGACCGATTCACAGCGTCGAGCGCTTCGAACAACTGCGTCACGACAATCGGGGCAAGCCCGAGCGACAACTCGTCCACGAGCAGCAGTCGCGGCTTGCTCATCAACGCGCGCGCAACCGTCAACATCTGTTGCTCCCCACCCGACATCGTCCCTGCCGCCTGACTCGCGCGTTCCCGCAGGCGCGGGAAGATCTCCATCATGCGCTCGATCTGCTCGGCCTCCTCGGCGCGATCCTTGCGCCGCGACCAATGTCCGAGCTGGAGGTTCTCCACGACGGTCATCTCGGGAAACAGCTCTCGTCCCTCGGGAAGATGAGCGACGCCCAGATGGATCACCTTGTGCGCGGGAAATTTGGATATGAGATGGTCGTCCAACGTGATCGTCCCGCGCGCGGGCGTCAGCAGGCCCGAAATCGCGCGCAAGGTGGTCGTCTTGCCGGCGCCGTTCGCTCCGAGAAGCGCCACCATCTCACCTTCTTCGACGCGCAGGGTCAGCCCCCGAAGCGCCTGAACCGGTCCGTAGAAGACGTCGATGTTGTCCACGTGCAGCATCAGGCGACCCCCACCGGTTCCACCACGGGCTCGCCCAGATACGCAGCGATCACCTCCGGGTGACGCTGCACGGCGGCCGGTGGCCCCTCGGTCAGCATCCTCCCTTGCGTGAGTACGTACATGTAGTCCGACACCGCGGTCACCATACGAACGTCATGCTCGATGAGCAGCACGGAGACCCCCAGCGCGCGCGCGCCGAACACGACCTCGGCGAGGCGATCGGTCTCGGCCTCGTTCAACCCCGACGCGGGTTCGTCGAGCATGACCAAGCGCGCGCCCGTGACGAGCGCGCGCCCCAACTCGACCATTCGCAGCACGCCGAATGGCAGCCCGCGCACACCACTCGCGGCGTATTCCTCCAGTTGCAACAAGCTCAAGATCTTGCGTACACGATCGCGCGCCGCGCGCTCCGCCGCCAGCGTCGCCGGCCCCGCGGCAAGGTTGGAGAACACACCCGAGTTGTTGTGCATGTGCGTTGCGACAAGCAGGTTGTCGAACACCGTCAACTCGGAGAAGAGCTGCAGCACCTGGAATGTCCGCGCGACCCCGAGGCGCGCGCGCAAGTGCGGCGGAAGAGACGTTGCGTCGCGCCCGTAAAGCATCACGCGGCCGGCAGACGGATCATTGAGGCCAAGAATGGCATTGAACAATGTCGTCTTCCCCGCGCCGTTCGGACCAATCAAGCCGACGATCTCACCTTCGCGTACCGACAGAGAGGCTCCGCTCACGGCCGTCAGCCCACCGAACCGGACGGTGACGCCGTCGACCTCCAGGATCATCCGGCGGGCCGAGCGGTCGGAGTCGAGCATCGGCGCGGCGCGCGCGCGCAGGACGAGGCCGGGCGAGGGCGGGGCGGATACGTCGAGAGCAGACGACACAGGCGGGTGCAACTCCCCCTGAACGGGAACGGCACCATCCGCCCGGCCGTTGGTCGAACCGTCGGCTCCGAAAGCGCCCTCGGACGGCGGGGTCGCACCGGAAGGCTCGGAGATCGGGGAAACTTCTTCGAAAGCATTGGCGAACCAATCGTCGTGACGCCCGTTCTTCCCGTGGGGGGAGAGCGCGCGTCCGGAGAGCGACGCAGCCAGGCGCGCGCCGACCGCGCCGAGCGCGCGGTTCACGCGCGCGCCCACCGGCAATCGCGCGACAAGCGCGCGCGCTCGCTCGAAGACAGCACGAAGCGAGACAGCACGAAGCAAGGCAGCACCGAATGGCGCCGTGCGTCGGCCCTGCGCCGCGCCCCCAGTCGAACCACGCGCGGCGACGGAACCGCCGCCGAAAGCGCGCCCGAGTCCCTTGGCGCGCTGCGACGCCGTGCCAATCGCGGTTCCAATCGCCGCGAGTCCGCCCGGATACGCCAGCAGCACTACAGCCAGTAGCGCAGCCGACACCATCTCCAGCCAGCCCGAGAGAGCACTCACGCGGAAGAAGACCTCGTTGAGCGCGGCAAACAGCCCACCGGCCGCAAGCGCCCCGCCGAGGCTGCCGAGTCCCCCCACCACCGCGATCGCAAGGAACTGGAGCGACATCGTGAACATGAACTGCGACGGCACGACCGTTCGCTGGTCGATCATGAGCAGGTTCCCCGCCAGCCCCGCCAGGGCGCCGGACACGGCGAAGGCGATCAGCTTCGTCCGCACCACGTCGATCCCAAGCGAAGCCGCGGCCATCTCCGACCCCCGAACGGCAAAGAACGCGCGCCCTGTCTTGGTGTCGCGGAGACTTGCCAACGAGAACACCGCAACCACCGCGACACCCGCCATCATGTAGAACAGCGTCCGGCGGCTCGTGAAGTCGAACGAAGGGAACCCCCCCTCAGCACCCAGGCGCTGCTCGGGGATCGTCGAACTGCCGGCGCTCGCGCCAAGCCAAGGCGACCGAAACAGGAAAGAGTCGCACATCCACGCAAAAATGAGCGTCGCCACCGCCAGATACAAGCCGCGGACGCGGAGCGCCACCGCGCCCAAGAGCGACGCGGCAAGGGCCGAAACGGCAGCGGCGGCGATCATGTTCGCGGGGAAACCCAAGTGGAACCCCCGCGCGACGAGCCCGGTCGTAAACGCAGAGATCCCGACGAAGCTCGCCTGGCCGAGCGAAATCTGCCCGACCCATCCGGTGAGCACGACCAGCGAGGCGGCGACGAGCGCCAACTCGACCGCGAGCAGGCTGGACCCGAGCACCGAGTACGGAACCACCCAGGGCCAGACGACCAAAACCGGCACAGCGACGACGAGGGCGCGGGTGAGTGCGTGTGACCCGCCGGCCCGTACGGGCCGCGCGGTCGACCCAAGCCCCGCATCGGAGTCCTGTGCCCCGGAAAGCCGGCGCCCGCGCGTGGCCATGACGACGAGAGCGAGGATGGTGAGCACAAGCTGCGGTGACCCCGAGAACCGCAGGACCGAGCCGACGAGCGGAAGCCTGGAGAAATACGGCACCAGCCCGAAGCTCAAGCCGGCGATCGCCGACCCGGCGAGCGCCCCCGGCAGGCTCTCCAACCCTCCAATGAGCGCGGCGACGAACGCCGGCAGTACCTGCAGCGACAGGTTGTACGGATCCAGGTTCGTGACCGCCGCCAGCATGATTCCGGCGAGCCCGGCAAGACCACCGCCCAGCGCCCACGCACCGGCCGCCGCCAGATCCGGATCGATCCCCATGAGTGAGGCAGCCCGTCGGTTCTGAGCGGCGCCCCGCATCGCAAGTCCAACCTGAGTTCGCTTGAAGAACGTGAACAGAGTCGCCGACACCACGACACCGGTCAGAAAGAGCCCAATCTCGCCCGACCGGATCCCGCTCGCCCCGACTCGGATCGTCCCTCCTGGGAACACCTGCGGAGCAAGCAGCGGTGTCGTCCCCCAGATCTTCGCCGCGAGCGCGATAAGAAGACCCGTGACTGCGACGGTGCCGACCGTCTGAGCGGTCGGGCCTTGCGCGCGCAGCCGCCGCACGAAGATTCGCTCGACGGCGATGCCCAAGGCGGCGCCGGCGGCAACCCCGATCGGAAGCGCAACTCCGATCGGTAGGCCGGCGTTCGTCATCGCGTGCACAAGGTACGCGGGGATCATCGCCATCGCCCCGTGCGCGAGGTTCAGCACTCGGGATGAGCGGTAGATCACCGAGATTCCGAGGGCGAAAATCGCGTACGCGCCGATAAGCGGAATCGACAGCAATACATAGGTAAAGATCTCGGGCATGCGCGCGCCTAATCCGTTCCGCGTTGGGGAGTCGGATCGGTGACGATTTGCCCGCTGCGCCAGCCGCTAAACGATCCCTTGTACTGCATCGTGAAGGCCTGCATGGTCGCGTTCGCGAAATGGTCCTTCGGTGACCATTTGAGGGTCGGTTGAATCGTAAGCCCCGTGGAGAGGCGGGTGGAATCCAGGACTGCTCGGAGCGCGTCGCGCGTCAGCTTCGGACCCACCCGTTTCAGCGCGTCGACCAGCAAGAGCATCCCGACGTAGCCGCCCTGCGTGAACGCGTTGTACTCGTCTGCCCCCGGCGCAGTCGTCTTGAGGTCCGAAACGTACTTCTTGACCGCGGGGTCGTTCGCGTACTCCTCAATCGGCCCCTTGAAGGAGGTCCACACCATCATCTGGTCGCAAGCAGCCTGGCAGCCCTTTCCGAAAGCCCACGTGAACAACGGTTGCGCCGCACCGATTCCCTTCGCGACGTCCTTGGGAGTAGGCACCCCTGTTGTCGCCATCCAGGTCAGCGCCGTCGTCGGCTCGAGGAACATCGCGATGAAGTCGGCGCCGGCCTTGGAGAACTCCTGCACTTGCGTCGCGTAGCTGGGCTGACCGGCCTCAACCCCGCAGTAGCGACGCTGGCAGTTGTTGTTGGTGTTGTATCCATCAACGTCGCGACCGGTGAGCCGCTTGACCTCGTTGTTGTAGGCCAAGGCGGCCTCCGAGCCGAACTTATAGTTCTTGTCGAAAACGATGCCGAAGGCCTTCGCCCCGCGAGAGTGCGCGTCGCGAGCCATGATCCTCGCGGAAGACACCGTGGCGGCCGCCACCGGCCACACCCACGGCTCACGATATTGGTCGATCACCATTCCGTCGGTCCCGACCACAGGGATTCTCGCCTTGTTGATGTCACCATTCTTGATGACGACCTGCAAGCCTTCGGACGACGGAACCACCGGCAGGTCGAAGTACCCTTCCTTGATGAAGTTCCGGATGTACCCGGCACCGCGCTGCGGTTCCCACCCGTCGTCGACATACTTGATCTCGAGCTGACGCCCGCAGATCCCCCCCTCACGGTTGACGGCATTGCGCACCGCCTCCATCCCGTACTCGACCTCACCGAGGAATGCGGCGCCGATGCCCGAGTGAACCACCGTTGTAGCCATCTTGATCGAGTCACCGGTGACCCCCGGGGCAGTCGCGCCACCGTTGCGCCCGGATTCGCACTCCAGTTTCTCGCCGGTCGGGGATGTACTGGTCGGCGTTGGGCCCATCGATGGAAGAGGCCCGCCGTAGGAGGGCTCAATAGTGGGCGAAACATACAGCGGGTCGTCGGGGCCTGCTACCGAAACTCTCTCCGTGCGCGGCGCCACCTGAACCGCCGAGAATGCTCCCACCAGAACGCCGACGACGAAGATCGCGGTCAGCTTGAAAGCCGACGATGACGGCTGCGACATCAAGACCCTCCACTCAAAAGACGGACAAGCTCGCGACGCCGCCAAACCGAAGCCCCGGCGGCACCGAAGAGGGCAAAGACCAGCGACACCAGGAACGCCTGCTTGGGCGAGCGCACAAGCAACAGGGCCGTGCGAAGCACCCTGTAAGGCAAAGGACCGTCGAACACCTCGTCGGTGCGCTCGAAATGCTCACCCAAAACCGAGGGAATCCGACCGAGGATCGGGGTCGGACCCGACGGCGTGGGCGCAGGTGACGGCTGGATCCCCCCGGCGGTGCGAGGACGGACCCAGTAGATCGAGGAGAGGTGAACGGCGGCGAGCTGCACATGGAGGCGCGACTTCTCCGCGTAATCGTTGAACACCATCACCTCGAGACCCGGCACGGCCTCGGAGCTTTCGTTCTCCATGGTCAACCTGTCCACATAGTCGGCTTCGCTCTTGGCCACGCTCGCGAACGCACCCCCGCGGGTAGCCTGGATATCGGCGGTCGGAAGGATGATTCGCATCTTCAGGCTGGCATTGTCGTTTACGGCCTTGGCAAGGGACTCCAGCGAGCACTCCTTCGGGCAGCGGAACTTCTCTGCCCCGGCCCCGTCCCGAAGGACGACGTCCTCCAGGACGCGCGTCCAGGATGCGCGTGCGGTGCCCGGTCGGCCGTACGCCGCCACCGTCGCCGTGGCCGTCACGCGGCCGATGGACAGCTCGGCGCCGCCGGGTGCCGTGATGTGAATACCCCGCGCGGTCGTCGATGCTTCGGCCAGCATCCCGCGCTCGGCGTCCCGGCGCGCCGAGGAGGAGAACTCCGAGGACCCGACCAACAGCCCGTCGATCGCCGACCGACCGACGCTCGCCGAGGCCGACCCGTACATCTTCTCCAAATCACAGCGAACCGACGAGGCCGCACCACCGGGCTCCTCGCCCCCGGGTGAGGGTTCCGTCGGCGTCCCGCCTCCATCCAAACACGACTTCGCCGGCCACGGCCACTCGGCCGCCGCCACCGCCTGCCCCCCCGCACCACCCGCGGCTCCGGCCGTATCCACGATTGTGTTTCGGCGGCTGCGCCACTCGTTTTCCGTCAAAGGGTCCGGAGCCACCGCTTGTGCGGCGGCGCCGACGCTGACATTGCGCACGTCCAGCCTCGGCACGTTCGCCGCGGTGAGACTGCGGTCCCCCGGAGATACGCCCGCGCCGGCCACTATTGGACGTACGATCGAGTTGTTGTCCATCGGGCGCCGCACGGGCTCGCTGGCGCCACCCCAGCCTCCAACGAGGCTCGCGCGCGCGCCGAACCCGCCGACGGCACCGGCCCACCCGGAGGTAGTCGCGGCGCTCTCGGGGACGTCGACGGTCAGACAGTCCCAGCAAGGGGGTGGTGGCGGGACCGTGACCGCAGATCGGTCGGCAAAGACGGCCACCCGCATTCGTCCCGCCGGGTTCCTGGCCACGACATACGCGAAGTGCGTCACCGGATCAAACGCAATCGGCCCGGCGCCCAGCGTCCGCAAGGAAATCAGCTTGCCTTGCGACACAGGCGTTGTTCTGCCGTCGGCCAAGACCACGTTTTCGAAGTCGGCCCGCATCAGGACGTGGCCGGATACCGCGTCGACGCCCAGGGCAGACGCGTATTCGCTCTGGGCCGGAATGAATCCCACCCAGGCCGACAATCTGCCGTCGAACACCGCCGCGCCGGGAGTGGACGCAGACTGGCTCAGGACGAACATCCGCTCGGCTCCCGGGTCGAACACCGCCAAGCCGTTCAGGCCCTGCCCACTCATGTATGAACCCGAAACCGGATACGTCTCCACCGGGAATCCCAAGGCCTCGACGTCATCGGCGTCCGGATCTACCCAGATCCGCAGCAGGGCCGACTGCCCGGGAGAGCGAATGGCCGCGCCACCCTGAAGCTCGGGACGAATGCACGCCAGGAAAACGGCTCGGCCATTCTTGACCGGGAAGAGGCCGACACCGACGCCGGAAGAGGCCATGGGAAAAAGACACTCGCGCGTCATGGGTCGCTTCCACACCGGCTGGGCGCCGGGATTCGCGTCGTCGAGCGAGAGCAAGATCGAAGGCATTACCGGCGGAGTGACTAAGTTAGTTGAAACCGGCTTGATATACGGGCTCCCGAGGTTCCCGGCGACGTAGAGACGGTGGTCCTTGGCCACGCGGGCAATGCCCAGAGCAAACAGGCTCGGTACCATAAGCCCGAGATTCCACACCTGGGGACGAAACTTCATCGTCTCCAAGTCGAACAGACGGATCAAGGCGCATTGGTGGCAACCGGTCTCTTCCCCGTTCAAATCATGGTCCAGGATCCAGGCGAGGCGAAGATCCGAATCAACGACCGCCGTGTACGGGCCGATCTGCCCGGATTCCAGGTGAAACGCGACACTGCGAAGGGGCTCGGGAAAACTACCGCTAAGGTCAAACTCCGTTAGCCGCCCGGCGTGCTGGACATACAGACGGCGGTTGACCCAATCCGTCATAACGACCTTGGGCGAGGTGACAACACTCTCGTCGGCGGGAAGCCATCCCAGCATAGATAGGGAACCCGAGTCCGCGCGCGCGGGCGCCGGAACCAAGCCCCCCAGCACAATCGCAAGCGCCACTACCCCGACGACACCCCGACGCACACGCCGACGCACACTCCCCATGCGCGAGCAAGCCGATGGCGCCGCGCGCATAATGATCAACACCCCGGCGGGGCTAGGGTGCACTTGTCCAAACGGTAGTGCGCCCCCCGATCCGTCCGGTCAGGGCCTCCGATCCTTAGCACGACGTAGGTCCCCGAAGCGATGAACCTGTATGGACTTGCCGTCGTTGCCTCCCCTTTTCGATCAGGTGACGATACGGAAGTTGCCTCGCAGGACTGAACCTGCGCGAGACTGACGTGCCCGGAGGCACCCCCGGAGTCCCATGAAGTCACCGTCAAGCGCATCCTTGATCCGGAGTACTCCTTGATCCTGATCAACGCCTCGTCGACGGCGTCGGTATGGTTCGCGCTCGCCGCGCAGCCCTGGGCCGTGAACGCCAAGTGCTCGGGCATTCGCGCAAAATTCGCCCAGCCACCGACAAGAAGGCTGCCCTCGGCGACCTTGGTGGCCGTAGCCGTCGCCGGCTGGGGCAGCGCGACCAAAAGCGCCGCGGCGGCCAGCACGGCGCTGATTAAGTGACGTCTCATGCGTCTTCTCCTTCGCTCCCGCGCCCCAAGGGCGGCTCTCGGCCCCACATACGCGCGCACCCCCCGCAAGGTTGCACGACTCGGGCACACTTTTCCGCTTCTTTCACCTTCCGCCGGCCCGCAGACACGCGGCGAGCGCGCCGGGGCGGGAAATCCAACTTCCCGCCCCGCGCGCGCCCGCGCGCTGGAAACCTCTTGGATCAGGCGCCGGCGCCCGTCCCGGCGACCTGCGCCACGACCTTCTTGGCCGTTCCGCCGGGCACACAGCCATCGACGTTGTCGGGCACGAATGCCGCCTCCGCGTCGTAGTGGTCCCCGTCGATCTCTGCCGAGATGATGGCGGTCGTGCCGACCCGGGACCAGAAGAACGTGCCGTCGTGGCTTCCGATAGACAGGGTCCCAGCCGCCGTGCCGAGGGAGCAATCCGCGGCCTCCCAGTAGGTGAAGTCGGCCGTCATCGTCCCTGAGATGGTCCCGGTCGCCGAGCCCAAGAACGTGCCGGAGCAGTTGCCCTCCGGACATGGGAACGGATCGAGCGTTGCCACGCCGGTGAAGGCGATGGCCTGCTGCGCGTGGGCCGGGGGCGAGACGGCGAACACGGCCACAAGCAACATTGCTGCAGCGATGAACTTCCTCATTCTTCCTCCTTCGGTCTTCCCGGCCACCGGATGCCCGGCCCGGGACAACACACCTTGCCTGTTGCCCCGCGGCGCACTTGTACGCTCACCCCCTCTTTAGCTCCCGCGCCGCGCGTGCCTGGGTTTGTATGCCCTATGACGATCTTCGTAAAGACCCCCGATCGGATCACATGCGGCGAAAGACGCGAACCTCTCGTGCAACCAAACGGCCGGCCGGACGTATCCGGTGCGATGCCTGGGTCCGGGAGTCCCGTGCGGGTGATGGTCGTCGAGGACCGTCCTGTCCGCGACGACACTATTTCCGTCATCGACCGCACCGCCGACATGGATGTGATCGCCGTCGTCGGATCCGCGAAGGGCGCTCTCTCCCTTCTGGACGTCAAAGCGCCGGACGTCGTGGTTATCGACCAATACAGTGGAACCGATAGCGCGACGACGTGCGCAGAGATCATCGGACGACGCCCGTCCTGCGCCGTCGTCATCCTGACTGCGGCCCCGGACGACGGCGTCCTCCACGCCTGTCTTGCTGCCGGCGCCCGAGGCTTCCTGCTAAGGAGCGCCGACGGCGCAGAGGTCATCCGGGCAATCAGGGTCGCCGCGAACGGCCGGACGACCCTCGGCCCCGAATTCGTCGAGACGGTAGTTCGATGGGCAAGGGAGGCGCGAACGGTCTGCGGGGAAGGAGAGACCCTCCTGGGGCCCAAAGAGATGCTCGCCCTCGCCCTCGCGGGTCAAGGAAAGACCAATCGCGCGATAGCGCGCCACATGGGCGTGAGCGAACCCACTGCGAAGCGATACCTGCACGCGGCCACGCGCAAGCTGGGCGTCAGTGGGCGTTCGGCCGCGGTTGCGGTTGGGATCCGGATGGGAGTGATCTGAGACGCTCGTTCCTGCGGATGAGATAGACCTACGCGACCAAGCCGCCATCGGACCCCAGCGTGATCGCGCCCTGGAGATCCTGCTGGATGTAGCCGACTTGGCCTCCTCGGCGGACGGCGTGGCACAGGCCACGCGCCGGCTCGCGTCACTCGCCCTCGAGGCGACCGGAGCCGACCGATCCGCGATCCTGGAGCGAGATCCGTCGGGGGTGCGGCGACTCCTGCCGGTGGCGGCCGCCTCCCGAAATGGTGACCTCCGAGCGATGCGCGAACGCTTTCTTCGTATGGACCCCATCGATACGACTTCCAGCCTCGAACGTCTGGGGGTGCTATGGGAACGCCCACGCACGACACTGATTGAAGATGCTCCCTCGACGAACCTCCTGCCGGACGAGTGGAAGAGTTGGGGGTCACGATCGTTGGCGTTTACCCCCCTGCGGTGCGGCGGCAAGATGTACGGCATCCTTGCCGTCGACTGGGTCAGAGAACCTCACGAATTCTCGGCTACCGACGTCCGTCTCCTCGAGGCCATCGCCGGCGCCGCCGGCACGGCCCTTCGTGGTGCCCGTCTCGTGGAGACCTTGGAGAACAAACTCCGGCTGATCGAGGGTCTTCTGCGTCTGTCCGACGCCGTGGCGCGAACGTCCGGACCCAGAACATTCCTCTCGCGCCTCAACGAGGCGGTCGGGGACGAGATCGGGGTCCGGTGCACCCGGCTGTGCATCGCGGACGCCGCGACCGCGGCACTGATTCGAGTCCCGCTCGCGAGCGCTCGAGAGATCGACCTCATCACACGCTGGCGCCGCGAGCCAAACCCCGGCATCGAAAGACGGGGGGAGCGAACTGCAATCCCGATCCCGCTTGGCGGCCGCCCCGCGGGGATCCTCTGGGTTCGCGCCGACCTCCCACTCGATCAGAGTCGTCTGGACCTGCTGCGAGCCGCTGCCGTCGGACTCGGCGAGATCGCAGCCAAGGCGAAGCTGCGCCGGATGGCCGAACGGCGCCAGCAGGAACTGATCGTATCGGCCGAGCGGGAGAGAATCGCGCGCGACCTCCACGACACGGTTGGACAGACCCTGTTCCGCATCGGGCTCGGACTCCAGGATGTGCTGCTTGATGTGAGAGACGGCGAACTCCTACAGCGGTTGGGCGGTCTCCGCGCACTCGCCGCGCAGGGTGTCGCCGACGTGCGCAGCGCCGTGTACACCCTGTCGTTCTCGCAGGTGCGAGAACACGGGTTCATTCCATCATTGCGCACCCTTGCCCGACAGTTCGAGATCTCCACGGGGATTCCCGTCTCCCTCCGCTTTTCCGGAGATACTCGATCACTTTCGACTGACGGTGCGAGCGCGCTGTACCGCGTCGCACACGAGGCACTCGTGAACGTCGATCGACATGCGCGCGCCTCAGGAGTCGCGGTCGCACTCGATCGAGCCGGCGTAAACGCATCGCTCTCGATTCGCGACGACGGCGTCGGGCTCGACCAGCGCCAGGGTGCACACTGGCAGTCCGCCACCCACTTCGGAATGCGGGCCATGGCCAGGACCGTCGAGGAAATCGGGGGCAGATTCCGCGCCCGGGAAGCGACCCCCCGCGGCCTCATCATTGAAGCATCGGTCCCGCTGACAGCGGGGTGTCGGAAGTGACCGGTCCCGGCGATGTCATCACGATCCTGCTCATAGGCCACCACGACGTGACCCGGCTGGTTCGCGTCCTCGAACGCGAGCCGGATCTTCGAGTGATCGACTGGACATCCGCCTCGGAGGCTCTGGGGAAACTCGAAGTGATCCACCCCCGCGTTGTCGTGCTGGACCAGGCCCTGCACAACATGAGCGGGGTCGAGTTGTGCCGACAGATAGCCAAGCGCCGACCGTGCTCGGCGGTCGTCATGTTGTCGGGGTTCAGTGATGAGATCACCGTATTTGACGCGATGTCGGCGGGTGCCCGCGGGTACGTCGTGAAGAACGTGGACGCAGACGGCTTGATCCCGGCCATTCGCGCCGTAGCACGCGGTGAGATGTGGCTCGATCCTAAGGTGGTCGGTCGGTTCGCCTCCTGGGTGATGTCCACGAAGGACTTCGGACGATCACAACTCCCGCCCGCGCAACTCAGGGTCCTTCAAGAGGTTGCCGCGGGCGGCACCACGGCGACCATTGCCCGCGCGCTGAACTTAAGTGAACACACCGTGAAGTCGTACCTGAGCCGTATCTACCGGCTGCTGCGGGTTGCGAACCGCGCCGAGGCGGTAGCGGTGGCGACGCGCAGCGGCCTCCTCGCTCGTACCGGACGGTCGGAGCGAGAGCGGAACGTAACCGGGGCACGGCAGGCCTGAGCGAAACTGCCGGAATCGGGCAGGACAACGGCGTCATAAGGCGAATACAGTGACCACGATGGCTGCGGACCCTAAGGCCCCCGCACTCGATCTCCGATCGGGGGAATCGGACGGCCGGCTTGTCGAGCAATCTCTCGCCGGCGACAACGACGCGTTCGGTCGCCTCTACGAGCGCTATCGCTCCGTCGTTTACGCTTCGTGCCTTCGTCGCCTTCGCGACCCGGGGTTGGCAGAGGACGCGACCCAGGACACTTTCCTTCGTGCGTACTCGCATCTGAACCGCTTCGACTGCGGGCGAGAGGCACTCCCGTGGCTCTTGACGATCGCGAATCGCCGCTGTGTCGATCTGCATCGCCGCCGGTCCAAGGTCAAGCCCGTGGATCCCGCCGACTATGAGTGGGGGAGTTCCGGAGGCGACACCACGCTCGATTCCGTCATCGCCTCCGAGCAGCGGCGAGGCCTGGCCCGCGCGCTCGCCCGCATCCCATGGCGGCAGCGCCGCGCACTCCTGCTCTACGCGGTCGAGGGCTGGAGCTATCCCGAGATATGCTCGATAGAGGGGTCGACTCCCGGGTCCACGAAAGCGCTCCTCACGCACGCGCGGAAGCACCTCCGCCCCCTATGCCGGCCGGGCTCGCTTTCGCTGACGTTCCTTGCACCGCTTCACCGCGCCCGCGCCGGAGCACGACGGCTGGCCGGCGGCGTGCGCACGCGATTCGCCGGAGTCGCCGAGCCCCTGATCGAACGGTGTGGCGAGTCACTCTCGATGGTAGCCGCCGTCCTGATGCTGTCGATCAGCGGAGGCCCCGTCACCCCACCGGCCGACCCCTACCAGCCGGTCGAGGCGCGCACCAACGGTCTCGGCGCGCGCGCAGCCCCGGTTCATCGCCCGTCGTCGGGCGGGGCCGAGGAGGGCAAGGCGAACCGGTCACTACAGGACGACGTTCTCAACCCCACCGGTGATGCGACGCCGGAGACCACCCACTTCTACTCCCTGACGCCGTCGCCTTCCTTCGAGCGAGACCACACGATTTTCGCCGCGGGGGGCGTGCCGTGCGCACGCACCTTCTGTCCGGTGCTCTTCCAGACTCGTAACGGCGGCACGAACTGGAAACCGCTGAAAGCAACCGGGTATGCCGGCGGAACGGTGCTTCTCCCGCCTTCGTTCCCCGAAGATCCGCGGATCTTCGTGATGGGGACCGGCGGTCTGGCCCAGAGTGACGACGCGGGCGAGACCTTCCGCATCGTCAGCCCGGTCAGCGGTGGCGCCGCGATCTCGCCACTGTTCGACCGAGGGGACCCACGCATCCTCCTCGGTTCCACCGCGCTCCTCGACTACTGGGCCGACCGCATGATCACGACACCGACGAAACTGGCGATGATTGGAGCGACTCGTCCAGCGCCCGCATTCTCGCCGACGTACGCGCGTGACTCGCTCATCTTCGTGGGCGTCGTGCGGCCGGACACCGCAGGGGCCTTGGCCTCCGCGGTGGAGAGGTGTTCGGGGCTCAGGTGCGCAACGGAAACGCTGCCGGGAAGCGTCGGAGTCCCTGCAATGCGCTTCTCGTCACGGTTCGACGCCGGCGGCGCCGTCTATGCATTCACGAGCGACGGTCTGTTCCGGTCGAGCGCGACCGATTCCGGGTTCGAGCGCATCAGAACCCCCGGAAGCAGTCACCTGCCCATTCTCGACGTGGCACTTACTCCCCCGGCGGGAGAACCACCTGCGCTGTTAGTGGCCGCCGGTGAAGCCGGTGAAAGTCGAGGTCTCTATCGATCCAACAACGACGGGGCCTCTTGGACGCCCCTGCCGACACCACTTCTTCGCGAGGGCGTATCCACAATCACTGCTCTGCCGACAGGTACGATCCTCGCGACCGGCGCGGACCGCGGGATCGCGTGCAGCGCCGATGGAGGACTGACGTGGACGGCGCGGTGTTGAACTCCTCCCTCGACCCCCCGCCTCAGGGGTCGAGGAACTCCATCACGCCGGAGAAGTAGATCCTCCGCACACCCGCAACGCCGCAGAACGCGCCATCATTCGCGACAACCTGCGCAACGCCGGTGAAGGCCGGAGCAATGAAAGTGACGACACCCCCGAGCACGTTCCCGACAAACGACCATGTTCCCGAGCCGGCGGGCGGGGCAGGTGAAGGCGAGAACGTTATGTCGTATCCGCCGCTCATCTGGAGCGCCTGACACTGGGCGAGTGGTGCGTACCCACCTCCTCCGACCAAGGCGTATCGGAGAGGATCCAGCCCGACGCCGGAGACGCCACACAAACCCGCACCGTCGAACGTGTTCAGCGATGCGCCTCCACCACCGGCGGTGATCGTGCGGTCGAATTCGACGACCAGCGAGAAAACGCATGCACCGTCGTAGACATCCTGGGAACGCGCAGGCCGCGCAGCGAGGCCGGATGCCGTCATCAACAACACCACCAGAACCAACACGCGCAACTTCATGTCTCTCCTCCGTGATCAAGACTGGGATCTACAGCCGCTTTCCCTCGAACGGCTCCACTCGCTCAGTCGGCATCCCGTTGGGCGTGTTGGGCAACCCCTTGGAGTCGAGCCACACGAACACACCGTTTGCCTCGTAGTGTGCTGTGGGGTCGTTCACCGATGGAACCCCCGGCGGCGGTGGACCCACCCCTCTGGGATATGCCACCCCATCGAATCTAAAGCTCGGCGCACCCAGGACGTTCGAGCTTGCGAACGACACCACACCGGAGTCACCGCTGCCCACGATCCCGTTGCTGCCGGCGGCAAACGCAGCCATCGGAGCCCACGGGTTCCATATGAGGAACTTCGCCCTGCGAAGCGAGAAGTCGACGAGGAGCATGTAGGCAGGTGCAGTGAATGAGCCTTTCCCGCCGGACGGCACAAAGTCCCGCGCCTCCACAAAGGCGTTCGGCCACTCCTCGGGTGCGATCAGGAACTCCCAGCGACTGACCCCAGGCGCAACGACCCGTGGTTTCGCCAACCCGAGTTCGGAGCAAAGCCTGCCCAGTCCCGTCCCGTCGTCGCACAACGGATCGCCGTCCCGAGAATCCGTCCTGCTGCGGTCCTTGTAGACGGTAACCAGCGCGACGTCATACTTCGCCGAGCCGTCGAGCACGACGCCACCCCCAACGGAAGACAGCGGGAAGTGAAGCGTCCTGGAGCACTCGCCGGCACCGTCCTCCCCGCACACGCTCGGATCAAACTCGGGATCGGCAGGATCCGTCACTAAGTACTCGATGTGACGCCCATCCTGATCACCGGGCTCGGCCACCACGAGCACGTATCCCTTAACCCCGGCCGCGGGGTTCGACGGGGGCTGCGTCCAGGGAATACTCACTTCCTCGGCGCCACGAACGAGGCCGAAACCCAGCGGCATCCCCGTCGATCCCGCCGGACCCGTCAGCCGACCGAAGTCGTGGACGACCGAAGTCGGCGGCATTGTGACATCGATGAAAGTAGACCGAATCCGGGACAGCCGCTCATCGTTGTTCTTGCACATCTGCGCCGCCCCGACGGGGTTGAACCCCTGCGCGCAGGTCTCCAGGAGCGCGCGAAACTCGTAGCTTCCCGGCGTCGCAGGTGCGCGGCTGAAGAACACGGCCTGCTTCTCGCCGGTGACTTTGTTGGTATTCCAGTTCCCAACACTTTGCGAAGGCAAACCGAAGATCTGTTTCAAGACTGTTGCGCTCTGCTCGAACAAGTACTTTTGTCTGTACACCGAAGAGAGATTGAAATGGACACGCCAGCCGAATCGCTCAGACAGCTCTTCCCCCGCGGGGATCTGCGTCAACGTGACGGGAATAAGGTGCTCACGGGCCGCCTCGCAATTCTGATCTTTCGTCTGCGAATCAGCCTGCCCCACCGGTGCCACGCCGCGCTGGTTGCATAGGTCGTTCGGGTCATCGCTGTGGTCGAGGCGAGGGTCCGTGGAGTAAACGTACATGCACAGGGTTGCTGTTAGCGTGGGCGCATCCCAGTTCAGGAATACCAGCGAACTTTTCCCGGTTCTGTACCCGAAAGTCGCCGGGTCCGGCTTCCAGTTCAGGTCGGTGCCGGGGGGTCTCCTATTTCGAGGACCCTCGTTCCTCGTCATGTCGATGTGAGCCGTCATGCCGACGACACCCCCGGAGAGGTACTCCGCGTTGCCGACTCGCGCGGCGACACCGTCCGTGTGGTTACCGAGGCCGGTGTAGACCTGTTCGCATTTCGTGGCCGGCGTGATCCCGTCCTGACGCATGGCCGGACGCACCTGGTTGACCCCGAACCGCCACCCCTTCGGCACGTAGTACGAGATATCCACAGCCGGCATCGTGAGATCCGCTTGGGCGAAGCGAAAGATCAAGGAAGAAGGAGCATTGACGAACGGCATCTGGACCCCAACTTCGACCTGCGGATCGAACTTCGGGCACCCCCGCGCAGGGTCGGGGTTCCCGGGCTCGCAGGTCGTGTAGGTGGCGGCGGCCAGTGACGGCAGCGCAAGAACCGCCGCGGCAATCGCGACGGCCGTTCGCGCGCCGGTCCGGAACGATCTTGCTCTCACGCGCGTCACCATGGGTACACCGTGATCCCATACGAGGCCTGCGTAGTAGCTGTATTCCCCCAAGCGTCCGTCACGATCACCTTGATGTCGTACGGAGTGCCCCTCGGGAAATTCGGTTCGAAGTCGTTGATGCGAAGCGTGACTCCCCATGCCGCGCGCGGGCCGAAGCGAGTAATCGAGGGGATGCTGCGCAGCATTGTCTGCCCCTGCCACACCTGCACGTGTATTGAAGCGATCTCGGACGCAACACCCATGGCCCCGCTCCAGTTGTCGTCCGCCAGTCCGGATACCAGAGCCTCTCCACGAGGAATGCTTTGGGAGGGTGACGTCGTGCTGCACCATGCCCGAGGAGGGGTCACCTCACTTGGACCTGCAGGTAGACCGGTTCCCGTCGGGCCGACCGCACACGCGCCCCATGTCACATCCGGCGCGGGAGTCCTGCCGCACGAACCGGACGTGCTCCCTCCAAGTCCCAGGCCCTGGCCCTGGCCGGGGTAGTCTTGGCCGGTCGGACCCGCATCGACGCCCGATCCCGACAGATGGCACCAGTTCATGGGAGGCCAAGTCATCCGCGAGAGCTTAGGTGCAACCTTGTCGAACGGGCGTGCGGCGTACTTGGTCAGTGCTCCTTCGAGGACAACCGGCTCGGACGACGATCCGTCCAGCGACGTGGCGACAAACGTGAAGTCGAGCGAGGTGGGCCCAAGCCGAGTGAAGTCGCTCGTTGCCGGGTCGACACAGGGGTCCGGACGTGGGCTGACCGCGCAGCTTGGGGCGGCGCTGCTGTGGGCACCGAACTCTGTGACATGCAGCTCGGCATTGAAGTCCCCTCGCGTGACCCCGGCCTGCACATCGTCGTCGGTTGCGGACGTAACCCTCCGGCTGACCTTAGACACACCATCGCTCACGGTGACCGTGACGTAGACACCCGGCGTCGCGTTTCCGCGCACGTAGGCCAGTCCGGGCTCTCCGAACCCGTAAGGAAGGGAGGTTGCGAAAAGGCGCTTCGCCGCATCGGCGTCTACCTCGGGCTGCGCGTCCCCGAACGCCTCGGCGAAGTTGATCGTTGGGGCGCTCGCGCGCGCGGCGCCCGGCGCCACCACGGCAGCGATCACGGCCGCCAAGACCCATACGGCCCTCGATTTCCCCATTCCGCGCATGCATCACCCCTTACGCCGCTTTGCAGGCTTCATCCGCTATACGCACGATGCGCAAATTGGTTGCACCAAGAATCTATTGAGTCCTTCGCCGCAACCCCGTGGGTTCCTTGTACCTGAGGCAGGATGGACTCGTTTGTCCCACCTGATCGCCGCCATTCGAGCCAAAGCGGCAGAAACGGTAGGCCACGGGAACTCGGTTGACACCGTCCGTCCGCGAACCTGGTCGATCAGCGCGTAGGTCTCCCGCGGAAGACGCCCGGTATCGACGGTGATCGCGCGCACGTCCGAGCGAATGCGGTGGGCCATGTCGATAAGGACAATCCCTTCGGCCTGAAACGCGGTGATAATGGCGATCTTCGGGCGACCGCGAGCCTCAGGAACAAAGGATTGTTCCTGAGGCGAGCTTGGTCCGAGTCCGGAACACCGAACACGCGGGAACGTCCGCATCGGCTCCAGCCAGGAGCACATACGGCACGGTCGAGGCCATCAACGCCGAGGCAACACCGGCGTACGCCATGACCTGCGCACCCGTATAGTGCTCGATCTTGAAGCGGTACACACCGGGTGGTTCGCCGACCATGTAGTGCGCCCACACGTTCGCCTTCCAGTTGCTGTTCTCCCACACCGGCACCGGAACGGGACTGAGATAACGGAGGGGCTGGAAGTTCACCGTGCCGGTTCCCCCCGGGCCCTCGATCGAGATCAGCGATGGAGGCCCGTAGGTCCCCGTAGGCGCGACCCACGTGTGGTTGCCAAGCACGAACACCGCCACCGCCGACCGTTTGAAGGACCGCGTCAGGGACGTAGCGGTCATCGACGAGGCTTCGACGATCGCAAAGGCCGGGGTCCAGTAGGCATCGCCGGCAGACACCACGACGCCCTTCTGGAAGTGGCAAAGAGAATAGCGCCGGCCGAGATATAGGAGGACGTGTCCCGGCTCGGGGCGCATCTGGTCTTGCAGACCGGCGCGGAGTCGGAGTTCACCTCGTTCCTTGGCCGCGATCGCTACGAGCGCAACGCCAAGGCGCCGCCGATTCATCGCAACGGCTATTCACGGCGTGCGTCTCATCCGTCGTCGCGCGCGACGACGGATGAGCCCGTCATCTTGGGTTCTCGTCTTGGCGCTCGACCGGATGACCGCTCGCATCCCATCGGGATCTTCGCGCAAGCGGAGCAGGACCGGAAGCGCATCGCGTCTGCGCCGAGTCTGCAGCGTCGCCGCGATGCCCGCGCGCTCGAATGACAGCAGCGCCCGGTCATGGTCGGAAGCCAGCGCCGCATCGACGTGCACACGCACGCCGTCCACGGTGGTCACGAACGATCCAATGACGGTGAATGCGGCCTTCTCCGCTGAGGATGCGACCGGAGAGCCGAAGGGCAGTGCTCGTGATTGCCGGATCGTGGTCTCCGTCCCCGAACTCGCGTCACCGTAACGCATCTCGACACCGTGAACGGAAACTTCTCTTCTGTTCACGATCCCGATCACCGAACGGACGGATTCCCTGCGGCTCGGATCGCGCAGGCGAAGGAACCCGGACGGAACGGTGGCGGTCGATGCATCGGGGCGGCGCGCGCGGACGATCCGATGATAGGAGTACATGAGCAAAGAGCGGGCCGACCTGAGTCGACGCAAGCACGACGGCGGATGCATCGGCTCACGCCGAATACGGCTGAGGGTAGGTCGCGGTCTCAATGTGGGCCTCGGTCACCGGGGACTCGGTTGCTCGGGCCGTGCCGGTCAGTGAAACCGTCATCGCGAGGATGGCCGCAAGGAAAGCAAGCGATCGCAGTCGCATCGTCACATCCAAAGCTGCTCATTGCTGAGGAACGAGGACGGGAACAAACCGTAATGCTTGTCTTCTCCGCGGTCAATATTGTCGAGTTGACTGGGATGCGTCATGGACCAAGCGAGTCGCCAAGGCCGGGACGCGCAGCAAGGCGGCGGTCACAGCCGGGACCGAACGAACAGCCTGACTCGACCCGCCCTCATCACCCTCGCGAAACGAAGGTATCGGCCGGCTCCAGACGCCATTCCACCGTAGCCGACGGCAGGGCACGACGACCCTTCTCTATCGGGCGGCGTGTAGCAGTGAGGCGACTTCCGCCTCGAAGCGCTCGTCGGGAGTGGCGGCATGTATTCCGCACTCTTTGGAATCCCCGTCTTCCCACCACCAGCGCCCCGCGCGCTCATCCTCGCCGGGCTCGATCGCGCGCGTGCACGGCGCGCACCCGATTGAAGTGAACCCGCGTTCGTACAACTCATTCGCCGGCACGCGGTGCTCGAGCGCGTACTCCCAGACCCGCTCGGCGGTCCAGTCGGCGAGCGGCGCAACCTTGACGATGCCGGGTCTTTGCGGATCCGGTCCGACCTCGACAGCCCCGGCACGCTCGGCGGTCTGCCCGCGTCGCACTCCGGTGATCCAGGCGCCGAGTCCACCGAGCGCGCGCTCCAGCGGCAGCACCTTTCGCACGTGACAGCACAACTTGCGCAACGCAACATCGCGTCGGAACAGATCGACCCCGTGGCGCGCCACCATGGCTTCGACTTGAGTCGCGTCGGGGAACACAACCTCGACCGTGATGCCGTACCGTCCGCGAACCTGGTCGATCAGCGCGTACGTCTCTTGCGGAAGACGCCCGGTATCGACCGTGATCACGCGCACATCTGAGCGAATGCGGTGGGCCATGTCGATCAGGACCATCCCTTCGGCCTGAAAGGCGGTGACGATGGCGATACCGCTCCCGTACTCCCTGAGCGCCCAGGAGAGCACATCCTCGGCCGGTGCGCCGGCCAGGTCTGGGAGGCCGGGGCTCATCCCTCAGTGCCCCCTGCGATATAGCCCTCGCGCTCGAGGTGCAGGATGATCCGCTGCGCCGCCTCTTCGGGCGTCACGTTGGTGGTGTCGATGACCAAGTCCGCATCCTCAGGAGCCTCGTAGGGATCGTCGATCCCCGTGAAGCCCTTGACGAGTCCGGCGCGCGCCTTCGCGTACAGCCCCTTGCGGTCACGCTGCTCGCACACTTCGATCGGCGTCCCGGCATGAACCAGCATGAATCCGCCGCCCGGCTCGACCATCGCGCGCACTTCCTTGCGCACCGCGTCGTACGGCGCGATCGGGGCGCAGATCGCAACGCCGCCGTTCTTGGTGATCTCGCTCGCTACGTACCCGATGCGACGGATGTTGATGTCGCGGTGCTCCTTCGAGAATCCAAGCTCGGAGGACAAGTGCTTGCGCACCAGGTCACCGTCGAGCAGCGTCACCGGACGGGTCCCCGATTCCAGGAACTTCACCAGCAGCACGTTGGCAATCGTCGACTTCCCGGAGCCCGACAGTCCTGTGAAGAAGATCGTGAAGCCCTGGCGCGCGCGCGGCGGCGAAGTGCGCCGCAACTCCCGCACCACTTCCGGGAAACTGAACCACTCGGGAATCTCCTTGCCCTCGGCCAGGCGACGACGCAACTCGGTGCCCGAGATGTCGCGCGTGCGCGCGCCCTCGGGCACTTCGTTCGCAGGGACGTATTCGTCTTGGTCCTCCAGATAGAGCATCTGCTCGAAGGGGACCATCCCAACGCCGAGTTCCTCTTCGAACTCACGCACCATGTCCTGAGCATCGTAGGGACCGTAGAACGGCACGCCGGAGGAGTCCGAACCCGGGCCGGCGTGATCGCGCCCGACGATCAAGTGCGTGCACCCGTGGTTCTTGCGGATGATCGCGTGCCACACAGCTTCGCGCGGACCGGCCATGCGCATCGCCAAAGGCAACAGTGACAGCTTCACCGTCTGCTGCGGATAGCGACCGAGCAGTGCGTGGTAGCAGCGGACACGCGTGTAGTGATCCACGTCGCCGGGCTTGGTCATTCCGACGACGGGATGAATAAGCAGGTTCGCCTCGAGTTGCTTCGCTGCGCGCATCGTCAACTCGTAGTGCGCGCGGTGCAAGGGGTTGCGTGTCTGGAACGCCACAACGCGCTCCCAGCCCAGACGCGCAAACTCGGCGCGCAACTCGGCCGGTGTCGTGCGCAGGCCGCGATAGTCGTAATGCGAGGGGCTGTTAACCGCCTCAAGCGTTCCACCGACGTACCACGGATTGGTGCGCTCCAAAACCTGCGCAACGCCGGGGTGTTCGGGGTTCTCCGTCCCGTACACGGCCTTCGCCTCGGCGAGGCGGTCGGGCTCCCACACATCACTCACCGCGAGCGCGGCCAACATCACGCCCTCGGGATCGCGCAGCGCGAGCGAGGCGCCGGGCTCCAGAGCGCGAGCGACTTCCTCAGGGATATCGAGCACTATTGGAATCGGCCAGAGCGTTCCGTCCTGCAGGCGCATCTCGGTGCACACACGCTCGTAGTCCGCGCGCCCCATGAACCCGCGAAGCGGTGAGAAACCACCCGAGCACAACAGCTCGAGGTCGCAGATCTGGCGTGGCGTCAGGTCCCACGAAGGCCATGCGCGCGATTCATCAAGAATGCCCGCGCGCCGGGCGGAATCGGCGGTCAAGTCGACGAGAACTCCGCCGTGAGGAATAGGACTGCTCATATAAGTTTCACTCCTGTCACGATGACTGCAATAACGATCACGGGACGCAACACGCGCGGGTGCGCGCGATGCGCGAGACGACTTCCCAAGACGATGCCCGGCAAGTACCCGACCATCAACGAAAGAACGGTGGCGGCCCGCACGGTTCCCAGCGCGATGTGACCGGCACCGGCAACGGCCTGCAGGATTGCGCCATGGAAGACGCTCGTGCCGACAAGTTCAGCGGGGATGGTGCCGGGGTAGGCGATCAAGAGCGCCGCGATGACCAGCGACCCACTGCCGGCCGACGTCACCGCGAGCGTGAAGCCCACCACCGCGCCGATGCCCGCATTCACCAACGGTCGGTCGGTCGGCATCCGAAGCGACGGCAGCCACCCCGAGCGCTTCCGAATCAAAACCGCGTCCAGCAGCAGCGAGGCCGCAATCAAGATAAGCACGACTCCAAGCGCGCGCGACACAAACGGCCCGGCGCCGTCGAGGCCTCCGAGGCGCTTGATCACGTAAATGCCCAGGACCGCCGCAGGGATGCTCCCCGAGGCGAGTTGACGCACCAGCCGATGGTTAACGGTCCCCTGGCGATGGTGCACTCCGGCACCGATGAACTTCGCCCCCGCAGCGGCCAGCAAGGATGTCCCCACCGCCGCCACGCTGGGGATTCCTCGAAGGATCAGCAGGGGCGTAACGATGCTGCCGGCGCCAGTGCCGGCCAATCCGATCGTGAGGCCCCCCGCGAGGCCGATAAGTGCAACCAGAGGGTCCACCGACCCAACCCCTTACCACTACTCCAACGGTTCACAACATTAATACGTTGTAAACCATCAGGTGTCAATCCGGTGGACACCGCGACCTAGCGGGCAGAAGTGTCAGAAACGAAGGATCCGGACGCGCCAAACCGACGAGCAACCCACCCAGGCGGAGCGAAGCCCAGCAACAACAGCGGCGCGGACGCCAACACCAAGTACCGCAGCACTCGCAAGAGCTGCTGGATCGCCCCCAAACTCGGGTTGGAGAACAGCAGCAGCGGGATCATGCCGACCACCAAGAAGATCAGGAAGAATCCCCCGGAGATCGACAGCATGCGAAAACGTGCAAGACCCTGCACCCGCAACCCGTACAAGGCAAACGAAACCCACAGCACTCCGAACGCGAGCGCGAGGTACCCGATGGCGACCCACAAATAGGTTCGGTAGCTGATGAGGTTGTGGACTCCCTGGATCTCCACCAACCCCTTCGCCGGATCGAACGGGACTGCCCCCGATCTGGTTGACTCGTAGCTTGTGAGCCTTTCACGCTGCAAGGGCTCCTTCGTACACGGCCTCAAACTCTACGGGAGTTAGCCGCCCGAGGCCGCGTTGGCGGCGGCGGCGGTG
>JBAZZY010000015.1 GCA_041658565.1 Actinomycetota bacterium
GAGCCGGGCGGGTTTCTCTTTTCCCGGCGCTGGATCACCCTCGATGTTTGAATCTTGACATTCGGGGCTTTCGACGCAAAGCTACCAACATCCTGTTACTGCTTCGCGCGCCCGGAACCTTGGGCGCGGTCGGGGGACCATGATGCGGTCGGCCGGTCGATGCCGCGGCGTGTTCGCCGCCGGAATTGCCCTGCGGGGGGGGCGAGACCCTCCCCGCGTAGGTGCGCGCGGAGTGAAGACGCCCGTAGCCTCATCGAAGCAGTGTCTCGTTCACGCGCATGTCTCTACGTCGCGCCGAATCAAGTTCGGCGAAAGCATCCCTCGAACGACAAGGAGCAAGGCATGCGACGATTCGCGATTATCTGTGTGCTCGTGTTGGGATCGGCAATCATGGCCACTGCCGCCAATGCGGACACGGAGAGCTGCAATCCTCCGTCCTGCAGTGGTGTGGGAGTGCCGCCGACATCCGGCGGCGGCAACTTGTACGGGCCTTTCAACATTCCGGTGTCTGTCCCGCTTCCATCGAACCAGTCTGCAGTTTTCTGCTACCCCAACGGGAACATGTGCTACGGCGCCGCGTTTGGTTCGAACTCCGCCGTAGTGACGCTGAAGAAGAGCGACAGTGCGACGTACTGGTACAACCTCGGCGGGGCGTCGGTCGTGGTGGACACGGAGAAGATCTCCGTGACCTACTACCCGCCTTCTGCCCCTGGGGCTGGCGTCGCGCCGGGGAGTCAGCCGCAGGTAGTCCCGTCGGCGAATCCCCACGTCTGCCCAGTCGCGGGCACCCGGCCCACCTGCTGAGGCAGGGCCTCTTCGATGTGGCGGTTTCGAGTCCTGGCGCTTGCCCTTGCGCTCGCGCTCTGCCCTCTTTCGTGGGCGCCTGCGACCGCGCGCGCGCCGGGCTCGACACCGCCTAGGTGCGTATCTCATCTGAACGATCCTGTACCTGCCCTTGGAGTGCTGCCCTTTGCGAATGCTCCGTGTCCCGGCGTGCGGCCCGGGGGTCTTGTGCTCACGGGCGCCGAGCAGTGCACCCTCAGTTTCCTGTTCCGGGGAGCCGACCGGCATATCTACATTGCGACGGCAGGACACTGCCTCCTGGCGGAGGAGGGTGAACGCTTGTGGCGGCCGGGGACGGGTCCCCGAGCCAGGACGCCCGATCTCTTCGCCGCCGGCATAGAAGACGAGTTCGGCATCGCTCCAGTCGGGTCGGCGATCGCAGGCGCGAGGCGGGGGGAGTTTCCGATCGGGGAGTTCGCCTACGCACGCAGCGGGAACGGATACGAGGGGCGCGACTTCGCCCTCATCCGCCTGGATCAGGGCGTGTCCTATTCGGCGGCCGTTTGCCACTTCGGTGGTCCGACCGGGGTATACACGTACACAGACAAGGCGGCGCCGGCATCGGTGGCAGCCCCCCTTGTCTTTCGGATGTACGGACATGGCCTGGGTGTATCCGCCGGGACACCGGCGCGAACGTGGATCGGGCAGATTCCGTTTCGGGATGAGGTCGCTTTCGCGTGGGGACCCGGGTTCCTAGGTGATTCCGGCGCACCCGTGGTTGTCGATGACGGGCGAGCCGTGGGTGTGATGGTGGCTATCAATGTCGGTGGCGATTGGGGTCCGTCCGCTCTCGGGTCTGAAGTGATAGTCCGCCTCGGGCCCGCGGTCGCGCGCGCGGAGAAGGTCATGGGCATCAAACTCACCTTGCTCACGGCTCCGGTGGCATGAGTCGGGGGGCGCGCGATGCGCGGTCGCGGTGGCGCCGGATGCTCGTCGTCGGGTTAGTCGTCTTGGTTTCGTTGGGGTTTGTGGTCATCCGGCATGGACCCTTCGAACGGGACCGACCGGGGACGCCGAGGCAAGCCGAGAACGGTTTCCAGGCCGGCCGGATCGGTGGGGGCTCGGATGCGCGCTCCCGCGGGGAAGACGGGCCGACTCCCGAACCCGGATCTTGGCTACGTCCGCCGAAACCCGGGCGCTATGTCTACGAGTTCTCCTCGACCGATACGAGCCCATCTCCGGCAACCTTGCCGGCAAAGGGCACGATTACCCAGAGCGTCGAGGTGCGCGCGCGATCGTTCGGTGCCGAGGTTGTGATTCGAACGGGGACGGGGAGTTTCCGAAGCGTTGAGCGACAGCGATGGGATCGGGGAAGGGTTCTGCTCACTGCGATGGAGGCCGGCCCGGAGGGAACGACCGATGTCTGCGCGGTAGAGCCTGCCGCGGTCCTGGTGAAGTTGCCTTTGACGGATGTTCTTGTGCGCTCGTCGTGGGCGAACACCCATTGCTCGGGGCAGATGGACGTCAGGTTCTTGGGCGTCGAGCGGGTGATGGACGCGTCCGGAGCTTCGTGGGATGCCTGGAAGTTCTCCCGTCGGGTCGCGTACGGGTCTGGTGATCTTGATGCGACCATTTGGTTCGCGCCGGCGCTCGGGCTCGAAGTCAAGTCAATCCGGCACATGGGCGCGCGCCGGCAGGACGGCACGGTTCTTTCGAGCACGCAGACTTCGTTGTTGAAGAGTCACCCTTCGTGACGGAGGCTTGGTCGCCGGAGTGCGCGCCTCCCTGCATGGCCGGTACTATCTGCGACGGAGGCGTCGCCTAGCTTGGTCGATGGCGCCGGTTTGGAGTACCGGTTGACGGGTAACCGTCTCGAGGGTTCAAATCCCTCCGCCTCCGCCACATGAACGCAGGGCATCGAACACGCCCTGCGCGTCTTGCCCTCCCGGCGTCGGCTGGAATCCTCGTATCTCCCGCAGGGATTCCGGCGATCGAGTAGAAACCCTGACAAACCGGGTGAGTCGGCGTTCGAGCGAGCCTGGCTGCTCGAGCACAGGAGGGTATCGGAATGACACGAGGTCTTGTTCGACGTCGCTTGGCGGGTTCGCGTGCGCGCACCGCGATGCGAGCAGCACTCGCGCTCACGACGTTTCCCTCGATCTCGGCGTGCAGCTGACGCAGGATGAAATCTTCGGCTTGTTCGGTCTGCAAGCACCGTCGACCCCCGGCCGAGCGTCGCGTCCTCGGCCGACTGGCCTGGAACTCGAGGATCGGTGCGAGAAGATCCTTCTCGATGCCGGGTGGTCGGTGAAGAGAACGCCCAGAACGCGGGATGGTGGCGTGGATGTGATCGCGTCGCGCGTTGATGAAGTCGGCGTTGAGCACCGCCTGTTCGTTCAGTGCAAGGACTATGCTCGTCCGGTCGGCGTCGAGATCGTTCGAGAGTTGCTCGGTGTCCTTCCGCCCGGCCAGTCTGTCCGCGCGGTGATTGCCGCGCCGGCTGGGTTGACGGCTGACGCGGGTCGACTGGCAGACGATCGGGGCGTCATCGTTTGGGACAAGTCCCGCCTGAGCGAGTTTGAGTCCCGGACGGGCGACTAGAGGGAGATCGAGGTGCCGCAGAGTACCGCGACGGGGACCGTGACTCTGCCTGCCTCCACGCCAACCGCCATGATGTTCTTGGACGAGACAGGAGCCATCGCTCGGGACCGGTTCTTCGGGGTTGGATGTTTGAAGGTGCCCGAACCCAGCGTTCTCCTCCGAGCGCTTCAGACGCTGCGGGACCGGAACCACTGGTACAACGAGATTCACTGGGTGAAGATAACGCGCACCGCCCTGCCCTTCTACAAGCAAGTCGTGGATGTGGTTGCAGCGACTCCAACG
Source organism: Actinomycetota bacterium (assembly GCA_041658565.1). Taxonomy (NCBI): domain Bacteria; kingdom Bacillati; phylum Actinomycetota; species Actinomycetota bacterium. Next base: position 3,667 of record JBAZZY010000015.1, read on the forward strand.
GCCACCCTCGCGTGCTTCGTCGCTGATCGAAACGCAGCGGACCCCATCAGTCGATTCCGTACGCCCTGGAAGGCATATGAGAAGCTCGCGACTCAACTCATCATCGGAAACATCAGCCCGGGTGAGATCGTCGCCGTGCTCGCAGACAACTACTCGACACCGCACAACGTTAGCTTCGAAATCGACGTGAAGGCCCAGGTTAACCGACGTCTCCGTCGACTTGGAGTCATTAGCGTTTGCCGCCTCGACTCCAGGGCGGCCGACTGCCTACAGATCGTCGACCTTCTCACCGCGGCAGTCGCCTTTGAGTTCCGCCAGAGCGCCGGGCTGGCGAGTTCCACAACGCCCAAGGCTGAGCTTGCCGAGTATGTTCGGCAGGTCTTCGGAGCGTCCAGCTTCCTGAGTGGCTTCCGAAGCGCAAGGCTGAACGTCGCTCTCTTCAGAAACCCGCGTCCTCCGGCTTCGAGATCGCCGAGGCGCGCCGGGAGCCCCTAAAAAGTGCAACGGGCTAAAGGCCAGAGGCCCTCGCCCGCGCTCCCTGAGCGTACGTTCCCGGAGCTAGCCCAGTCAAGCAGTCAGGAGCGAACGCGAGGCTTGTCTACATTCATCCCGCCCTCGGGAGTGGAATCCCCTCTCAGGGCGTCGACCTTTCGCGTCGGTTTCAGGAGTTGAGCCATAACGATCTCAGCTGTCTGAGCGAGTTCGAATAGTGACCCGCCACCTCCGCCACGTGAACGCAGGGCATCGGACACATCCCGCGCTCCAACTTCGATATTCGGCCGACCCAATCCGCTCTTCCTTGCGACCGGACATTGCGACCGGATTAGGGAGTGCGTCTCGGGACATCGGGTCATCTGTGGCGAAAGCGTGATTTCTCGACCGCGCGCATCTGGGTCGCGCAACCCAAATCCTCTCGTGTCGCTCAAGCCTCCTGGCGTGCGCTGTCGATCATTCCCTTATGGGGAAGAGGTTGCGCGTCCTGGTCGCCCTATTTGTCGTCCCGGCGGGGCTCTTTGCGATCGTTCCCGCGCGCGCCGCCGCGGTGGAGTACTCAGACGTCTCGTCGTCGCACTGGGCAGACTCGGCGATTCGCTACGTTGCCGAGTCCAACGACTGGATGCGGGTCGGAGGACGAGAGTTTGGTCCGGACCGGGCACTCACGCGCGCCCTGCTCGCGCGCATGGTCGTGCGTGCGTTCTATCGTCCACCCGCCCCGCCGCCGTCTCCGCCGCCGTCTCCGTCGCCCGACCCAAGCCCTTCGCCGGAGCCTTCGGTCGATCCGTCGCCGGCCCCGTCCCCTGACCCCACGCCGATTTCCGAGCCTTCGCCGACTCCCACGCCGACGGTCGCCCCCGAACCGGCTCTCGAGTTCCACGACGTTCCCGAGACGAACTGGGTATACGGCTACGCGAACCGCGCGGTCCTGCAGGGGTGGATGAGCGCACCCGGCGGCTACTTCCGGCCCGGCGGGCTCGTGACCAAGACCGAGATGGACCGCACTCTGGTGCGCGCTCTCTGGCCGATCGACGCAATCCGCGGGATCACCGGCATCGCGACTGCGGACGGATATCGGTTCCGCCATTCCTCGACGCTCGCCTACGGTGTGATCGCGGCGCAACTTGGCTTTCACTACAACTACCCGAATGCGATGGGTCGCGAACTGGTGCCGGGGACCGTCGTCACGCGCGCGGACGGCGCTTACGCGCTGCGCGAGGCTCGGCGCAGCGGGGGCACCCTGGTGGGGGAGACCCTTCCTTGGGAGCTGCGACCGTACGAATTGGTTCAGGTGACGTCGATGGACTCCGTTCGGCGTCAGGTGGTCGAGTTCGCGCTTCGATACGCCAACTACCCGTACGTCTGGGGCGGATCATCCTCGAAGGGATTCGATTGCTCGGGATTTGTCTGGTGGGTCCTCAGGTCGGGATCCGGGCCTTCGAGTCGGGGTTACTCGGGTTGGTCGTTGCCCCAGAGAACCTCCTACGACATGGCGCATGCCACCTCGCGCAAGATCGATCTCGCCCACCTGCGGCCGCTCGACATCTTGTTCTGGGACGTGGAAGGCCCGAACGACCACACGTGGCAGGGCGTCGGGCACGCGGGCGTGTATCTGGGCAACGGTTGGTTCATCCACTCCTCAGGCAGTCGTGGGGGAGTGAGCATCGGCTGGATGGGCGAAGGATGGTGGCGCGACGCGTTCGTCTGGGGCCGGCGGATCGTCCCGACCTGAGCCCCGCTCTCGCCCTCGCGGCGGATTCTCTATACTGAGCCCCGTGGCCGTGCTAGGCGGGGAGCCAGCGGTGCCCTGTACTCGCAATCCGCTTTAGCGAGGCTGAATCCCCGCCTGCGGGCTTCGGTTGTACGTGAGCATTTGGAGCGCGGGCGATGAAGGTTAGGTCCCACGCGGCGTCAGTTCGTGAACCCGGTCAGGTCCGGAAGGAAGCAGCCGTAAGCGATGCCTGGCGGGTGTTGTGGGAGTGCCGAACTGGAGCCATGCGCACAAACAGCGCGTGCAGCCGCTGCACAAGGGCGGGTGCACGGCCACACTAAGTTTGCCGGCGACGAGAACTTCCCGGGAGTGAGGATTCACAGGTGACATCGATCGCCCTGTACCGCCGGTACCGGCCCCAGACGTTCGAGGACGTGCTCGGGCAGGGCCACGTCACCGAGACCCTGCAAGCCGGCATCCGCGAGGGCCGAGTCGCTCACGCGTTTCTGTTCTCGGGCTCGCGTGGTACCGGCAAGACCTCGACCGCCCGAATCCTGGCCAAGGCGCTCAACTGCGAGAAGGGGCCGACACCGACGCCCTGCAACGTGTGTGAGACCTGCGTGTCGATAACCGATGGCCGATCGCTGGACGTGATCGAGATCGACGCCGCTTCGCACGGTGGCGTGGACGATGTGCGGGATCTGCGTGAGAACGCCATGCTCGCCCCGGCGATCGCCAGCCGCAAGATCTACATCGTGGACGAGGCGCACATGGTCTCGACCCAGGGGTGGAACGCGTTCCTAAAGACCGTCGAGGAACCACCCGAGCACGTGATCTTCGTGTTCGCGACCACCGAGCCGCACAAGGTGTTGCCGACGATTCTGTCGCGCTGCCAGCGCTTCGACTTCCGTCGCGTCTCGTCGTCGACGATTGCCGATCACCTCGCGGAGGTGTGCGCTGCGGAGGGATTCACCGCCGACTCCGGCGCGCTGCAGTTGATCGCGCGCGCGGCCGAGGGCGGCGTCCGGGACGCGTTGTCGACGCTTGACCAACTTGCCTCCGGCGGATCGATCACGGTGGCCGAAGCGTCGCGGCTACTGGGGGTCGCAGCCGGGGACGCGCTATTCGAGTTCATCGACTCGCTTGCGGGAGGCGACACTGCGGCAGCCGTGCATGCAATCGCGCGCTTGGTCGACGACGGACAAGACCTGCGCGTGTTTGCGCGCGCACTGGTTGATCACTTCCGCGCGCTGCTGCTGACCAAGCACGTCGAGGACTGTGAGTCCTTGATCGACGTGACCGAGGAAACGCGCGCGCGCCTTTCGGGGCAGGCTGACACGATCGCCGCGCCGAAACTACTGCACCTGCTTCGATTGTTCATCGATGCTTCGGCGGAGATGCGCCAGCAAGTGTCGCCGCGCCTGGCGCTGGAGCTCGCCGCCGTGCGCGCGACCATGCCCGAAGTCGATGATTCCGCGGCTGCGGCAATCGCGCGCATTGAGCGTTTGGAGCGCCTGCTGGATGTGCGCGGCACGGCGATATCCGCGGCCGATGCGCCCGTTATTGCGAAACCTGCGTCGGATCCCCAACCGACTCCCGCGGTTGCTCCCGCAGAGGAGGCACCGCAGCCGGCCAAGAAGGCTGTGAAGAAGTCGGCTCCCGAACCTGTGAAAGCGCCGGAACCGCCACCGGTTGCTCCGCACTTGGAATCCTCGGCCGGAGGTCTGCTCGATATCGAGAAGCTGCGGCGTTCGTGGGCGGTCGTGCTGGAAGAAGTGCGCAAGCAGAGCCGTCGGGTACATGCCTACGTCGCAGAGACCAAGCCGGTTTCGATCGACGGGAAAGTGCTGCTGCTCGAGACGCCGTTTCCCTTCCATGCCCAAGAACTCGAAGCCGATCGCAATGCGCGCATCATTGCCGCCGCCGTTGCCGGTGTCTTCGGAGTGAATCCGCGGATCAAGGCCATTGCGAAGGTTCCCGATGCGGAGCCCGATGAGCCCGACTTCGGCTCGACCGAACCGGCCGGTGATCCGCTCGACATCGTGCGCGCCGGGTTTGGCGACGTGGTCATCGAGGAGTAGCGGTGTTCGAAGGTCCCGTCCAAGATCTGATCGACGCTTTTCGTCGGCTGCCCGGCATTGGGAGCAAGTCCGCGCAGCGGCTGGCGTTTCACTTGCTGAAGTCTCCGGCCGAGGACGCGCGCGCGCTCGCAGGCGCGATTGTCGCGGCGAAGGAGAAGGTGACGATCTGCAGCGTGTGCTTCAACGTCAGCGAAGGCAAGCAGTGCAACTTCTGCCGCGATCCCAAGCGCGATTCGTCGCTGATTTGCGTCGTCGAGGAGCCGGGCGACATCATCGCGGTCGAGCGGACGCAGGAGTTTCGCGGCCGCTACCACGTGCTCGGCGGTCACATCTCGCCGATGGACGGGGTCGGACCCGACGACCTGCGCATGCGGGAGTTAGTGCAGCGCCTGGGCGACGGTGAAGTGGTCGAGGTCATTTTGTGCACGAACCCAACCGTCGAAGGGGAAGCGACCGCGCTTTACCTTGCCAGACTCATCAAGCCGCTGTCCGTGCGCGTCACGCGGATCGCCAGTGGCCTGCCCGTCGGCGGGGACTTGGAGTATGCCGACGAGGTCACGCTCGGGCGCGCGCTCGAAGGCCGCCGCGAACTCTGATCGGCGCGCCGGTCAGCAGTCGTGGTCGTCGCCGGTGCCCCACTGGTCGTCGGGGCCGCGGCTCGACCAGTCCTCGCCGTTGTCGCTTGAGACGACCGGCTGGTCGGCAACGATGACCGCACCGCAGGTTCCGCCGGCCCCGTTGCCCCCAGTGTCGGACTGCATGTCGCCGCCGAAGTAGAAGATTGTGGTCCCGCCCTGGTTGGCGCAGACCGCCAGGCGCTCCGGCTCTGTGGACGGTTGGATCTGCTCGGCTGAGTCCGTGTAGCTGAAGCTTGCCGCGTTGGTGACGACCGTCACCTGTTTGGAGTCTCGGCAGTCCTTGCCGTCGGGAACGTCCTGCTTGGCTGGGCGGGCGAAGCTCGCGGCCGGCGCGAGCACAGCGAGGGCGACGGTGACGAGAACGATGCGGCGCATGGCGAATCCTCCAAGTGGTCCAAGGAACTGGTTCGACGCTTGCGCAGTGGTCTCCTGCCGGATCGCGCAACGTCGCAAGACCCGTCCCGTCTTGGGCCCGCAGGAGAGGAGGATTCTCCATCCCTATGGAGAACTTTGGGACGCCCGATGGAGGGGGAGACTATGTCACTGCAACCGCGCGCCCGTGCTTCGAAGATCCTGGTGGGGGTTTTGACGCTTCTTGCCGTCGTGCCCGTTCCAAAGTCATCATTTGCTTATCCGGAAGCGGGCAGTGACTCCTTCGACTCGTCTGCGATGGTGTTCTTCACTCCCGTCCCGGGCTGCCCGCTTGCTCCGGACGCGAACAACTCCCTGGTCCAGAAGGTGACCCTGAAGGGACCGACGACGGTGCAACGCGGCGCGCCGGAAACTCCTCCCGACGGCCACGAGACCTTCGAGACAGAGATCGTTGAACTCGAACTCAGCGGAACGAGTCCGTTGGGTCCGGTCGTAATTCGCCAGGACGACAACAGGCGCACGCTTGGCCGCGTCACCCAACAGGATGCCGGCAAGGACTTCCCGGCCGACTCCTTCTTCGACGTATTCGTGGATGTGCAGATCGGTCCCGCCACGTACACGAACATCGATCCCGTGCGCATGGCGTCGAAGATATACAGCCTGCCGCCGCACGCGTTCGCCTACCTGCCGCCTCCCGGAACCTGCGTTCCGCTTGCGTTGGAGGGAACAACCGTTCCGACGCTTTGGATGATCCACGCCGAGCACTTGCCGCTCACGACCCGTGACTGCGTCGCGGTGACCAATGCATCGCTCATGCTCTCGCAGCCGGGCTCGACGATGTCGATGACCGGCAAGAACGATGGACCGGGTTCCGCGCAGTTGATCTACGGAAAGGCCCCGCAAGGATCGCAGACCGTCGATACCGAACTGGTTGCAATGTCGCTCACCGGGACCCTGCACGACGAACGCGGAGGCACGATTCCGTTTTCCATCAAGGAGCCGCCGCGAACCGGTTCGTTCGGAAAGCTCAGCGGCGGAGGGCCCGACTCGTTCTTCGACGTGTTCATCGAAGTGCAACTCGGCGACCAGTCGTTTGGGGTCGGGCACCTGCCGATGCGCGGCAGCCATAACCCACAAGCTGGCGGAAAGCTGACGTTCCAAGGCCAGCATCCCCTCGGAGGCTGGATGCTCAACCGCCTTGACGTTGACTTCGGCGCTCCCGCGACGTGTCCCGCAGGTAGCTACCCGCCCGCCTGAGAACTATCCTTCGCCGGGATGAATCCTGTTCGGTTCTCCCCCGGCGACGTGGTCGCGATGCGGGAAGTGTGGCGCGGCAAGGTGTGGGCCGCGCGCCCGATGGTCGTCGTGCGTGACGATTCGGACTTGCACGCGTTCTGGTTCCCGCGCGGCACGCCATGGCGGCGTCCGTGCGCGCTCGACGGTTCGCCGATGCGCGTTCCGGTGCGAGAGTGGCGCCTTGCCGAAGATGAGTGGGATCGCAACGACAACTTGATCTTGGCCGCGCCCGGCGCGGCGCACGCGGTGCACTTGTTCTGGAGCGCAGAGACGGAATTGCTGGGCTGGTACGTGAACTTGCAGCAGCCGCTGGAGCGCACGTCGGTCGGGTTCGACTACATGGACCTTGCGCTGGACGTGGTCGCCGCACCCGACCTATCCACCTGGCGTTGGAAGGATGAGGACGACCTCACGGAGTTCGTCTCGCATGGGTTGCTTTCCGCCGGCGAGGCGCGCGCGGTGCGAGCCGAGGGTGAGGCGGTTCTCGTGCGCATGCATGATCGCGCCGCGCCGTTCAACGACGGATGGCCGTCCTGGCGTCCCGATCCCTCGTGGCCGATGCCGACGCTGCCGGTTGGTTGGGAACGTTCGACGAGGGCGTAAGGGAGCAGTCAGACCTTCGCGCGCGCAACGACTTCGCGCGCCCAGTCGACCAACTTGGATGCACGAATGACCGACTCTGCGGCTTCCTTCGCCGAGGCGCGGCGGGATTCGTATTCCACGACGTTCTTCTTCGCCAGGAGCGTGCGGAGTTGGCGCGCGCGCACACGAACCGCTTCGGAATCCGCGGCGACTTCTTCGAGCAGGTCGGCCGCGCGCACGTGATCGGAGTCGGCCGACCTGAGCCCCGACAGTGCGACGGTTGCCGCATCGGACGCGCTGATCGCCGCGTGGACGGCACTGAGCATCGCTGCGTCGTTCCTGGCTGCCGCCACGGCTGCGTGCCCCTCGTCGAGGAACTGCTCGGCCTTCCCTAAGTAGAGATGCGCTTCGCTGCGGGCGACGGCAGTGATCTTTCGACCTCTAGGCATGCGCTTGCCGCTTCTCGGGCTCGAAGATGGAGACTCCTTCGGCAGATATGCGTTCCCAAAGGGACCCTGAAGTTCGCCGTCGTCCGCGTGGCGAATCGGGCTCACCCTCAACGACGATGACGTTGAGTTGGTTGCCGAACCTTGCGCGCACGAGAGGGGCTATCTGGTCGAGCACCCCTCGCACGTCCTCTCCGCGGGCCTTCTCGGCGATAACCGCGAGATCGATGTCGCTTGAGGGTTGCATGTCCCCACGGGCTGCGCTCCCAAAGATGAAGGCGTCGCGAACCCCGTGCTTCGTTCGCGAAAGACGAGTGCGCAGGAACGTGGTGAGATCGCGATCCGCAGATTGCTCCCAGTCCAACAGGGGAGTTATGTGCTCCACGAGCGCATGGGATCGGTTGAACTCGAACAAGTCCGCGCGCGGGGTGCGGCGCACCTTGACCAAGCCTTGGTCCAGGAGAGAAGCAAGGACTGCGGATGCGGTCGGGTGAGAGATTCCCGCGCGCCGGGCGAGGTCGCGCGCGCTGGTTGCGTGTCCCGCGGGCAGGTCGTTGAGCGCCCGAAGGATTCGGACGTGACTCCCCGTGCGAAACAGGTCGTTCAGAGGCGCGTGAAGTCGCATGGGCCCTCCTTGCCGCCGATCGCAAGAAACCTTACCATGTGGTAAGAAGGCTTACCAGTACTACGCGTCGCCGTTCGGGGTCGGAGCGGGAGAAAGGGTACGATCGCGGCGTGCGACGTACGGGTTCCATCAAACGCGGCGTGTTCTTGGTGCTTGCCGCCGCGCTCGTCGTCGGGCCGGTGACGGCCGCGCGCGCCAAGTCCTTCGAGTTCTCCCGCGTGTTCATGCGGGTGCAGATCGAGCGTGACGGGTCCTTCACGGTGAGCGAAAGTCGCGTCTTCGACTTCGACGGCACGTTCCACCGAGCGTTCATCCAGATCGCGCGCGGCGACTGGGTGGTAACGCCGGTTGAAGTGGGGGAGGGCGAGCCGGGCGCCGGGTTCCGCCCTTACCGCCGCGTGGACTCCGTCGGCAGTGAGGTTTCCGAAACGTGGCTGTTTACGCACGGAGATCCCGACGAGATCCGGTGGTTCTACGACGCTGCCGACGAGCAACGTGCGTTTACCGCTGTCTACCGCGTATCCGGCGCCGTGCGCAGATACGACGACGTGGCCGAGCTGTATTGGAAGTTCATTGGGGACGGCTGGGACGCCGCGACGGCCGACGTGCGCATCGAGGTCCTGCTGCCGGACGACGCTGCGGCGACCGACGTCCGAGTGTGGGGACACGGACCGCTTGAGGGCTCGGTGCAGAAGTTGCCGTCCGGCGCCCTAGTGCGCGGCGGAGTGTGGACGACCGGGTACTTGCCGGCGAGCACGTTTCTTGAGGCCCGCATGACGTTTCCGACGTCGTTGGTACCCGAGGCGCCACGCGCGTCCGGCGCGCGCCTTCGTGACGTCCTGGCCGAAGAGGAGGGCTTCGCAGCAGATGCGAACCGCGCGCGCCTGCTGGCCCGAGTCTGGAACATCCTCGCCCCGCTCGCCGCACTCGTTTCGCTGGCGTTCTTCCTGTGGTTGTTCTTCCGTTACGGAAAGGAGCCGCAGATCCCGCGCGTCGGTCAGTACTTGCGGGAGCCGCCGACCGAGGATCCTCCTGCGGTCGTGGGGTATCTCATGCGCTGGGGGAAGGTCGAGCCGCTCGACATGGTCGCAACGGTGCTCGACCTTGCCCGACGAGGCTACTTACGCATCGGCGAAGTCCGCCACGAGCGAGGCCTGCTGTTCAAGCGGCCGAAGTACGAGTACCGGCTCGCTTTCGCGAAGTCGCCGGATGACCGTTTGGTCCCACATGAGAAGCAGGTGCTCGGCTTGCTGCGAGACGCGGGTTCGGGTGCGGACGGGATTACCGACGCCGAACTCAAGGACTGGGCGAAGCGGAACCCGTCGGAGATGCGCGCAACGCTCGCCGCGTTCGCGACCGCGGTAAAGAAGGAAGCCGCGCGTCGCAAGCTGATCGAGTCGCGCGGCAAGGTGATCGGCCTCAGCGTCGCCGCAGCGGTTACCGCCGGGCTGATTGCGATGGCCGGCCTCCTGGCGCAGGTCGCCGGAACCGAGGGAGACGTACTCGCGCGCGCGCCCGGCCCCGTCTTCGCCTTCATCGTCCTGGCCGCGCAACTTGCCATGACGCCGCTTCTGCGTCGACGCACGCCGACCGGCGCGGCGCAGCATGAAGGCTGGAAGGCGTTCGAGCGGTTCCTCAAGGACTTCTCCAGGTTGCGCGAGTCACGCCCGACCGCGGTCGTCATGTGGGAGAAGTACCTCGTCTACGCGGTTGCCCTTGGAGCGGCGGGTGAGGTGGCGCGCGCATTGCAGGTGCATGCGCCGGAGGCGGTGCAGGGGGGCGGCTTCCCCTGGTATGTGTGGTCATCCGACGGTGGCGCCCGCAGCTTCACGACATCGATGAGTTCGTTCACCACTTCTTTCACGGCCTCCGCGCAGGCGGCCTTTGCGACGGCGCCCTCCAGTGGGAGCGGCGGCGGCGGCGGGTTCTCCGGTGGCGGCGGCGGCGGAGGAGGCGGCGGCGGCGGCGGGGCGAGCTGAAGCCCTCCGCAAGACCCGATTCGCAAAGCAGGGAAAACAGCCATCGGCGGCGAATTCGGAGCAATCTCATTCTTACCGGGAGGCCGGGTATGCGCCACACTCGCGTCAAGAGCCTGCTTGCTTCGCTCGCGGTCGCCGTTGCGATCGTGCAGCCGGTCGCGTCACGCGCAGCGGGTGATCCTGAGTTCCTCCCTCTGGTGGGGGCGCTGCACGAGCACAGCGGTTATTCCGATGGCGACCCGGGCGCGACGCCGGGTACGTACTTCGCTTCGGGCAAGAACCACGGCATCGACTTCATGTTCAGCGCCGACCACTCCGACAACCTTGACGTTCCCGTAACGCTTAGCGATAAGTGCCTTGGACCGGGCATCGTCACGTGCCCGGGGGGAGATCCCGATCCGGCGCGCGCGCTGCGCAAATGGGACGCGACGCTTCAGTACGCGCGCGAGGTTACGGATGAGAACTTCACCGCGGCGCGGGGGTTTGAGTGGACTTCGGACCGCTTCGGTCACATCAACGTCTTCTTCTCGCGTAACTTCGCAAACGCCAAGACCGACGGCGGCTACGCCGGCACCATGGAGTCTTTCTGGAACTGGTTTACGACGCCGGCGTATCTACAGGGCGGGCTCGACGGGCTGGCGGTATTCAACCATCCCAACGACAAGAAGCTGCCGCAGGTCGGCGACCAGGATCCCGGCCGCAACTGGAATGAATTCGCTTACGTCGCGGCGGCCGACAACCGTATGGTCGGCATCGAGCTGTACAACACCAACGACGAGTACGGCGACTGGTACGTGCGCGCGTTGGACAAGGGCTGGCACGTCGGCGCGATCGGCGCGGAGGACGCGCACACGTTCGACGATGACTGGGGCGCGTCGAAGTGGGCCAAGACTGTGATCTTGTCCGCCGGGCGCTCCGAGGCGGAACTACGTTCCGCGATGCAGGCGCGGAGGTTCTACGCGGTCCGCGACGGGGACATCCGCCTGACGTTCTCGGTGGACGGCGCGATCATGGGATCCCGCCTCCAGCGCGCGCCGGGGCAAGCGCTTGTGGTCAAGGCGACGACCAACCGATCGGATTTGACGCTGGATCTGATCACGAGCGGCGGCGACGTGGTGGTCGGCGGGACGAGTTCGATCGACGCGCCGGTTGTGGCCACACCGGACGACAAGTACTACTTCGTGCGCGCGCGCGACGCTGCGGGGAACGCGGTTGCGTTTTCCAGTCCGGTTTGGATCGAGGCGACGCCGGCCGGAACGGCCGGCGAGTGGCTGGCCGGGGACTTGCATGTGCACACTTGTGCGTCGCATGACGTGTGGTGTGGCCCCGACGACGACAACACCGGGATGGAAGAGTTCTACACGTTCGGCGGATCGGTCGAGGAACGCTTCATCGAGGCATCCATTCGAGGGCTCGACTACTTGGCGATTACGGACCACCAGAGACCTGAGTCGTCGCAAGACCCGGGGTTCGGCACGCACGGCGTCATCGGAGTTCCCGGGTACGAGAACTCGATCCACGGCCACGCGCAGATGCTCGGGGCGACGCACACGTTCGACGCCGGTGACGAGAATGCGCCCGCCGTGCAGTCGATGGTCGATGCGTTGCGCGCGGAAGGCGGCGTGTTCCAGGCGAATCATCCGGCCGACAACATCAAGGCGAAGCCGTTCGCGTGTGAGGACACCGATCTGCTGCATTGGAAGTACGGCTACGACGTGCAGCCGGACACCATCGAGGTGTGGAACATCGCGCAGTGGTTCCAGCCGCCGTTTCCTTCGGCGACATCCAACGAGGATGCCGGACGTTACTGGGAGTGCTGGTTGAACCGGGGCGCGCACATCGGCGCGACGGGCGGCAGCGACTCGCACTGGCTGACGCTGTCGGCGTTCCAAGGCGTCGGGAACCCAACAACGTGGGTGTTCACGCGCGAACGCAGCGCGCGCGGAATCCTGGCCGGGGTCCGCGAAGGCCGCACGTCGATCTCGATGGTGCCGCCGGCCTACGGACGGTTGCGCCTGATCCTTGAGGCCGACGCCGACGGTGACGGCGTGTTCGAGTCGATGATCGGCGACACGGTGCCGCGCGGCGTCAAGATGCGGGCGCGCGCCGAGGGGCTTCCGCCGGGCGGCGTTGTGGACATCCGGGCGAACGGTGGTCCGCTGCTCACCGGTGAGCCGCTCATTCCCGGCGGAGCGGTGACGTTTACCTCGCCGCCGGACGCAGGCTGGGTGCGCGCGATCCTGATGCTGCCCGACGGCACCGCCGAGCGCGGCGCCACTTGCGATTCGACCTTCGGGGGCTCCACAACCTACTGTCGCAATCGTGTTCTGGTGGCGGCGCTCACCTCCGCGATCTACATGTCGTAGTCCGGGGTGTGCGGATCGGCACCGCAGGCGTAATGTTTCGCCCGCACGAGCAAAACGAAGGAGGAATCATGGGCTTCGCTCCGAGCACGATGCAGGACTTTCCGCTGACGATCCGGATGATCTTCGATCACGGGCGTCGGGTCTACGCGGATTCCCAATGCGTGACGTACGAAGGGAACGGCTGCCGTCGGGCGAGCTTCGCCGAGGTCGCCGCGCGCGCCGAGAAGCTTGCTGCCGCGCTTACGCGCCTTGGGATCGAGCCGGGCGATCGTGTCGGCACGTTCTGTTGGAACACCCAGGAGCACCTCGAGGCCTACTTCGCCATCCCGTGCATGGGCGCCGTGATGCACACGCTGAACTTGCGGCTGTTCCCCGAGCAGCTTTCCTACGTGATCAACCACGCGCAAGATCGCGTAATCATCGTGGACGATTCGATCGTGCCGTTGCTGGCGCGCGTCGCAGGGGAACTCAAGTCCGTGGAGCACTTCATCGTCGTGGGAAACGGTGACGCTTCGGCGCTTGGAGAAGTGCTGCGCTATGAGGATCTGCTCGCGGCCGAGACGACCGGATTCGAATGGCCGGAGGTGGACGAGCGCGCGGCTGCGGCCATGTGTTACACGACCGGCACGACCGGCGACCCCAAGGGCGTCGCCTACTCGCATCGCTCGACCGTGCTGCACACGTTTGGCGCGATGGCCGGCGGCGCGCTCGGGGTCGGCGAGAGCGACACCATTCTGCCGATCGTGCCGATGTTCCACGCGAACGCGTGGGGAACTCCCTACGTTGGCTGGTTCGTCGGTTCGAGCTTCGCGATGCCGGCCCGGTTCCTGCAGGCCGAGCCGTTGTGCCGCTTCATCGAACAGGAGCGGCCGACGTTTGCCGCCGCGGTGCCGACTATCTGGAACGACGTGCTGCGTTACTCCGAGCAGAACCCCGTGGATCTTTCCTCGCTGAAGTTGGTCGTGTGCGGCGGCGCGGCCGTGCCGCGCGCGCTGATGGAGCGGTTCCAGGAGCGTCACGGCGTGCGCATCATTCAGGGTTGGGGCATGACCGAGACATCGCCGCTTGCCGCGCTGGCCATTCCGCCGCACGATGTGAGTCCCGAGCAGGAGTTCGAGTGGCGGTCCAAGACCGGACGGATCGTGGCCGGTGTTGAACTGCGCATCGTGGATGACGAGGGAACGGTTCTGCCGTGGGACGGCGAGGCGATCGGTGAGATCGAGGTGCGCGGACCTTGGATCACGCGCGAGTATTACCTTGTCGACGCCGCGGAGAAGTTCCACGATGGGTGGCTGCGAACCGGCGACGTGGGCACGGTGAACTCCAAGGGCTTCGTCCAGATCACCGACCGCGCCAAGGACGTCATCAAGTCCGGCGGCGAGTGGATCTCCTCGGTTGAGGTCGAGAACACCTTGATGGGTCATCCCGACATCGTCGAGTCGGCCGTGATCGGCGTTCCCGACCCCAAGTGGGACGAGCGGCCGCTGGCGTGCGTTGTGCTGAAGGAGGGTGCCAAGCCCGACGCCGAAGGCCTGCGCGACTTCTTGTCGGGGCAGGTCGTGCGGTGGTGGCTGCCCGAGCGATGGACCTTCATCGCAGAGATCCCCAAGACCAGCGTCGGCAAGTTCGACAAGAAGGTCTTGCGCGCGCGCTACGCGAGCGGGGAGCTGGAAGTCGTCGAGCTGGAAGGCGCCAAGCGCTAAGACGCGTCGGGGTGTCCGCGCACGACGAGGGTTCCACCGGCGATTAGTCCACCGGCGATGATCAGTGCCACCTGGTTCTTGTCGGGGTGGAACCCGAATAGCGACAGTCCTCGTGCCGGCACGGCGGTCGCGATGCCCGCCGCGCCGAGTGCGCCGACGGAAAGCGCGCCTCGGACCAGCATGTGGACGGTGCCCATCACGCGTCCGCGGTGCTCGTCGTCGGTGCGCGCTTGCACCGCGCTCATCGCAACGATCAGGCTTACGCTGAACGCAGTGCCGAAGACTGCGGCGAGCAGGTAGCCGATCCACAGCACCGGGAACACGGCCATGAAGATCAGCACACCTCCCATCACGAACAGCGAGATGCGCACCATCCATATGACGCCGCCGGGTGGTTTGAGTTGCGAGACGACGAAGCCGATCACCATGCCGGCCCCGAACAGCCCCATCAGCCACCCGAAGCCCACGTCGCTGCCTCCAAGGGTCTGATGCACGTACCCGATGCCGAGTGCGAACAGCACGCCGCCGCCGAGCATCGCGATCGTGACCGCGTATGCCAGCCGGCGCAGGAATGGTCTTTGCCGGATGTAGCGCGCGCCTTCGGCCATTGCTTCTCGGAAGTGCTCGATCTGAGAGCCGGGCTCTTGTGCGTGCTTCGGCAGGTGCAAGCGGCTGAGCAGGGCGGCGGAAACCAGGAACGTAGCCGCGTCGAAGACGAACGGGAAGGAGTAGGAGCGTTGGAAGAAGTAGTCCCCGTAAGCCCATGACGGGAAGTGCCCTCCCGCCCACGCCAAGCCGGCGAAGACGGGGCCGGACAGCGGGATGCCGGCGAAGGACGATCCCATCACCAAAGCGTTGGCGGCTTCAAGTTGATCCTCGCGAACCACGTTGGGAACGGAAGCGTCGCGGGCCGGAAGGAACAGCAGCGCAAGGCATTCGGAGGCGAATGCGAACCCGTAAAGGGCTCCGATGTTGGGGACGAGGGGCACGGCTGCAATGACGGCGAAACGGGCGAGGTCGCTGTTGATCATGATGCGCTTTCGGTCCCAGCGGTCCGACAGCACTCCTCCGATCGGGGTAGCCAGGAACGATGGAAGCAGGCGCAGGATGAGGACGGCGGCCACCGCGGCGGGTTGGTTGGGAGCCAGCTCGCGCGCGGCCACGATGAACGCGAGTGTGCCGACCCAGTCGCCCAGCGCCGAAATCGCCTGCCCCCAGAACAACCGCCGGAAGTCGGGCAGGGCGAAGACCTCGCGGAACTTCTGGAGCGAAAGCCCGCCTTCCGGCAAGACCCCCGGAGGCCGGGGCAGGGAATCTCGCGCGCTCAGGTCCGGCGATTGTGATGGAATAGGGTTCTCGTCCGGCACAGGAAGGTGCCGGGCCTCTCTGTCACGGAACCTGTCGAGCACGCATGGGACTGTATCGGCGCAGCGATGTACGAGTCCAGGGGGATCGGTGATCCGATCTCTCGGCTGGATCGCCGCCGCATTCGCGGCCGGCACGATTCCATCGCCCTATCTCGCGGCGTTCGTCGCCGGACGCAAGGACGTCATCGAGGCAATGCGACGTCAGGATTCGCCTGGGGACGCTCACTTTCTCGTCGCCAAGCGGATGTCGAAGGCGTCGGGAATCGCGACGATCATCCTGGACATGGCCAAAGGGTTCGCCCCGGCCTTGCTGGCCGTGCGCGCGGACCTTTCGCCTGCGATGGTGGCGCTCGTTGGAGTCGCGGCGGTGTCGGGCCACTCGTTCGCACCGTTCTTGCGGCGCGCGGGCGGCCGGGGACTGACGACGGCGGCCGGTGTTTCGCTCGTGGTGGTTCCTTGGGCGATGACGGCTGCCGGTGTCATTTCGGTCGTGGGAACGACAACCAAGCGAGGCGGGTTCGGCACGAGCGTGGGTTTCGGTCTTCTGCCGGTGTTCGCACTGGCCTTTGGGTATCCGGCTGAGCTGGTGCTGATGACACTCGGCGTTGTGGCGCTCATCGCGATTCGCAGGCTGGAGGGGTTGGAGGAGGATCGCGCCGAGGGGGTTCCTCTCGGGCGGGCGATCCTTGGACGGTTGTTGTTTGATCTACCACGTGGTCGGGGGTCGGTTGGATGAGTCTTATCGTGCAGAAGTTCGGCGGCACCTCCGTGGGCGATGCCGAGAAGATCAAGAATGTGGCGCGCAGGGTGGTGGCGACACGCGATGCGGGCAACGACGTCTGTGTTGTCGTTAGCGCAATGGGGCACACCACCGATGAGTTGATTGATCTCGCGGAGAAGATCTCGCCGACGCCGCCGGGCCGCGAGATGGACATGCTGTTGACGGCCGGCGAGCGGATCTCGATGGCTTTGCTGGCGATGGCTATTCACGAGTGCGGGCACGAGGCGATCTCGTTCACGGGTTCGCAGGCCGGCATCATCACCACCACCGAGCACGGCCGTGCCAAGATCGTCGAGGTGCGGGCGACCCGTCTACGGGAATCGCTCGACCAAGGCAAGATCGTGATCGTTGCGGGGTTTCAGGGCGTGTCGCAAACTTCCGACATCACGACGCTTGGGCGCGGCGGATCCGACACGACCGCCGTGGCGATCGCCGCGGCCCTGAATGCGGACGTATGCGAGATCTACACCGACGTCAAAGGCGTCTACACCGCCGATCCGCGGGTCGTTCCCGACGCGAAGTTGCTACACGCGGTGAGCTACGAGGAAATGCTCGAGATGGCCGCGTGCGGAGCGAAGGTTCTGATGGCTCGGTCGGTGGAGTACGCGCGCAACCACGGCGTGATCATTCGGGTGGCGTCGAGCTTCTCGGACGAACTCGGGACTTTTGTTAGAGAGGAAGACGAGCGTATGGAAAAGGCGATCATCTCCGGGGTGACGCACGACACCTCGGAAGCGAAAGTAACCGTGCTGGGAGTTCTGGACCGACCGGGGATCGCCGCGCGCCTGTTCCGCGCGATTGCCGACGACGGCATCAACGTGGACATGATCGTGCAGAACGTATCCACCAAGGGTCGCACCGACATTTCCTTCACGGTTCCGCGCACCGAGATCGAGCGCGTGAAGGCGACGGTGGAGCCGATCGCCTCGGAACTGGGTTCCGAGGGAGTCGAGTACGACACGTCGGTGGCGAAGATCTCGCTGATCGGCGCCGGCATGAAGAGTCACCCCGGCGTCGCTGCCGAGATGTTCGAAACATTGTCAGCAGCCGGCGCCAACATCGAGATGATCTCGACCTCAACGATTCGCGTGTCGTGCGTCGTGCGCGAAGCCGACGTGGAGCGCTCGGTGCGCGCGCTGCACGACGCGTTCGGACTGTCTGAGGAAGCCGTCATCCGCGAGACACACCCATCCTGATTCGATTCAAGGGAGCATCATGAGTGACAAGAACATCGCAGTCGTCGGTGCGACCGGAGCGGTCGGCCGTGAGTTCCTCCGAATCATGGAGGAGCGCAATGTGCCCCTCGCTTCATTACGCCCGATCGCAAGCCCGCGTAGTGCCGGTAAGACGGTGCCGTTCCGCGGTGAAGACCTGCCCGTCACCGTGATCGACGAGTCCGCGTTCGACGGGATCGACATCGCTATCTGGGACACGCCCGACGAAGTCGCGCTTGAGTGGGTTCCGCGTCTGCGCGACAAACTCGTGTCGGTCGACAAGTCGGCGGCCTTTCGACTGGACGACGACGTGCCGCTGGTGATCCCCGAGATCAACCCCGATGCGGCGCGCACACACACCGGGATCGTGTCGAACCCGAACTGCACGATGACGACGATGATCATGCCGCTGGCCCCGCTTCACCGCGCGGCGACCGCGCGCCGCATCATCTGCTCCAGCTATCAGTCGGTGTCGGGCGCCGGCGTCGACGGCGTTGCGGACCTGTATGACCAACTCGAGGCGTTGACGCCTGATCGCGACGCGGTGCGTCGCGGAAGAGTGAACCTGCCGCCGGGACGCGCGTTCAAGCACCCGATCGCGTTCAACGTGATTCCTCATGTCGGCGGTTTCGACGATCTCGGCCGCACCAGCGAGGAGCGTCGCGTGTCGGCCGAGACGCAGAAGATCCTGGACGCGCGCATCGAGATCTTCGCGACCACGGTGCGCGTCCCGACCATCGCCGGCCACGGCATCAGCGCGTGGGTCGAGTTCGAGCGTCCGATCGAAGCGGCGGAGGCGCGCGCGATTCTGGAGGCCGCTGCAGGCGTGATCGTGCACGACGACCCTTCGACGTTCAGTTACCCGACGCCGTTGCAGGCAGCAGGCCGCGATAAGGCGATCGTAGGGCGAATCCGCAACGACCCTGAGAACGTGCACGCATTGGGCTTCTTCTCCGCGTGCGACAATTTGCGCAAGGGTGCGGCCCTCAACGCAATTCAGATCGTCGAGTTGCTGATCGCAGAGAATCTCGCGTAGCGCGCCGGCTCAATAGAAGTCGGCGATCCAGGGCGTCGGGCCGGCAAAGATCAGTCCGAGTGCTTCGAGCGCTTCGGGAGTGGCAGTCAGTCCTCCCGTGCGCACAGCGTTGTGCGCGCTCTGAAGACTCGTCCAGATGGACGCGCAAGCGGATGCATCCACGACTGCCTCGGCCTCGGACGCGCGCGCGACCTTCGCTCGTCCGTCGGTGACCACGATCTCCCACGGTCCTTCGTTCTCGGGAAATAGTGGATCTTCGACGCGAAGAGTCACGCGCGCGACGGCGAGCGGGTTGTAGCCGCGCGCCTCGATCGCCGCGGGAACATCGAGCAGTCGGACCATCCAGCGAAACGAACCCTCCGGCTCAACGGAGTCCTCGCCGGTGAGGTTGCCGAGCAATTCCACCGGAGGCCCCACCCACTCGATGCCGCTGCACGTCGAGCGGTGCATCGCCGCAAGACCCAGGAGCGCGCGCGCCGCATTCGGAGTGGTCCAGAACAGATCGCGGCACGAGAGCACGGATCGCCACTCGCCGGCGTTCGGGCGCGTCAACTCGTAGACCATCCACCCGGTGATCTCGCCGTGTTCGCGCGTGAGGTAGGTGTATTGCGGCCCTTCGAACGCCGTGAGCACGCGGCGCTCCCACCATTCGCGATCGCGCGCCACCAACCCGTTGGTCGTGATTGCGAAGTGCTCGTACGCGGTCATCAACTCGTCCAGAGACGAGGGGTCGAAGGGCTCGAGAACCGCCGATGAGTTCGCGCGCGCCGGCAGATCGCCGAGTGACGCCTTCCACCGTGTGCGCACTCCTCCGAATCCGTAGCCCAGGCGCGCATAGACCGGAACCGTTGCCGGGTACAGCGACGAGATCGGGCTGCCCTCAGCGCGCTTCTCGGCGAGTGCCGCGCGCATCAGTGCCGTGGCGACGCCGCGTCCGCGCGCCTCGGGTGCGACCGCGACCGACGCGATGCC
Organism: Actinomycetota bacterium; assembly: GCA_041658565.1. NCBI lineage: Bacteria > Bacillati > Actinomycetota > Actinomycetota bacterium. The sequence goes on from JBAZZY010000015.1 coordinate 23,331, forward strand.
GGTCGCCGGCACAGCGCGTCCGCCGTAGTAGTGCCCCAGTGGGAACGCGCGCAAGACGCCGACCGTCGAGGCGCCGTCTTGGGCGACGCGCCAGTGCGCAGGGTCGAACCATTCGCGCATTCGCTGCTGCCAGGACGGCGGGGTGTTAAAAGCCTGAGTGTTGAGTCCGATGACGGCGTCGAGATCGGCCGGCTTGGCCGCACGGATCCGCAGAGAACTCATGGCGCCCGGACCTTAACATGGTCCCGGCCCCGGCCAGGATGTCTTTTCGCGTTTGCAGGAACCGGGGCATGTGCGGCGAATGGGTCCGCATGAGACGCCTGCCGATTCTCCTCATCCTGGTCGCGGCTTCCTTGGCCGTGATCCCCGCGCGCGCCGACGGTCCCGCGCGCACCGACGCCATGGTCCCCATGAGCGACGGCGTAAGACTCGAAGCCACTGTGTACTTGCCATCGGGGACCCCCTGGGGGGCGGAACTGCCGCTCGTCGTGCGCCAGCACGGGGGAGGCTCGACCAAGGACAACCCATACGACACCGGCTACGGCATGAAGTTCGTCGAGACCGGGGACTTCGCGCTGCTGATGTACTCGGCGCGCGGGCACGGCAATTCGGGTGGCATCTTTGACTTCTTTGGTGAGCGCTCGACCCAGGACTTCTCCGAGGTGCTCGATTGGGTGGCGCGCACCTTTGGCACCAAGATCGACACGAACAATGTCGGAGTGTCGGGGTACTCGCAAGGCGGCGGCGGGTCCTTGCTGCCGGCCGAGCGTGACGCGCGCGTGAAGGCCGTCGCAGCCGGCCAGACATTTGCCGACTTGAACGAGGCTCTCAACCCGAACGACTGCTTCAAGTTCTCCTTCGCGACCGGCATCTTCGCCGCCGCGTACACGGTCGCGGGCGCGCGCGTTGACGACACGCTCGCGGGGCGCTGGGGCGCTCAGTTCTACACCGACACCGAAGACGTCGGCGCGCCGCCGGTGCAGCCATCCACCACCGACGAGTTGCGCGCGCGCTCTCCGGTCGAAGGCATCGGCGCGCTAGTCGAGAGACGCGTGCCTGTCTTCTGGACCCAAGCGTGGGAAGACCAACTCTTCCCGGGCGATCATCCCGAGCGCATCTTGTCGGTGCTCGAGGCGCAAGGCATTCCCGTGCACTACTGGTTCTCCTCCGGCGGTCACGCGGTCGGCGGCGACTTCCCCGCAGAGGTCGCGGCGCGTGAGACCGCAATGCTGGATTGGTTCGACGAGTTTCTGCGCGGCGTCGATCACGGGTTCACTACCGGTCCGAAGGTGGACTACTGGCGCCGCACCGAAGCAGGGCGGCCGGGAACGTGGGTGGCCGACAGCGCAGACGAGTGGCCGATTCCCGGCGGTGCCGAGCGCGCGCTTTTCCCCCGCTCTGACGCCGCACTCGCGGCCGAACCCGAAGCCGGCGACACCGCCGTCGGGACGATTGCGAACGACTTCGCGAGCCTCAACGTCGCGAACGACTCGATCACCAAGGAGATCGCCGGGAACATCCCCGGCATGGGCGACGTGCTGACGCAGATCCCCGAGGACCAGAACTCAACGGCCGCAGTCACGTTCACGAGCGCGCCGGTCGAAGGCGGCTTCGAGGTGACGGGCGCGCCGATCGTGGACGTTCGCTACGCGACCACCGCGACGCGCGCCATGCAGCTTGACGCCAAAGTGTGGGATCTGAGCGATGCCGGCGCGCAACTCGTGTGGCGAGGATGCAGTTCGGTGGAATCCCCTGCCGCGTCGGGAACCGCGAGCGTCAAACTCTGGCCGAACTCGCATCGTTTCGAGCCCGGCCATCGCATTGCGCTGACGATTGCGGCTGTGGACTTCCCGGTGTTCAAACCGGAATCCGAACCGTCGCAGACGACGCTCATCGCAGGCACGCGGCTGATGCTCCCGGAGGTGTGAGCCGTCAAGGCGCCGGGGCGGGGTGTGTGCTCTCGGCGACTCGCGCTCAGCGCAAATCATTTGCGCCCCGCGCGAGTAGTGGCACACGATCGGGGCAAGTGCGGGCGGTGACCGTAGATGGGAACGCGCCCAGAAGTCGAGCGTTTCCGCCGATGCTGCCAGCGGCTGCGGAGAGGAAGTGTTGAAGGCGTGAGGCGGGGAATCTGCGCCGCAGTTGTCGTTGCCATGATCATTCCCGCCTGCGGGAACCGGACGCAGGGTGGCGACGGCGGTAGTGCGGGCGCGCCCAGGAGCACGGCACAAACGCCTTCCGCGGCGTTGCCGGGTGGCACTCCGTCGTCCAGTGCGTCGTCCAGTGCGTCGGTCGGTGCCCCGGTCGCATCCACGAGGAGCGTGAGCAAGACGCCGAGGGGCGTTCCTGTGGCTCTGCGCCCTCCGGTGGCTGGCGAATATCGCATTCAAGAGACGGCGACGTTGAAAGCGTCCGATCCGGACAACTCGGCGGAGCCCAGCCAAAGGGAGTACACACTCCGGGTGCTCCAGGCGGATCGTCGTGGGAACGGGTATTCCCAACGGCAGTCCACTTTGGAGGGAGAGCACGGTGCCTCCGCAACGCTGGTTGAGTATTCCTGGACGCCGGAGGCGTGGGCCATGACGGCAGTTAAGGCCGGGAACGGTGACTGGTGCCGCCTCCAGGTTCCGGCGCTGGTTCTTCAAGGCCCGCTTGTCGTGGGCAAACGCTGGACTGTCCAAAAGCCCGACCCGCGTGCGGACGGCACGCCCGGCTACCAGCAGAGTCCAAAGGAACCCGATGGCCCGGTAGCCGTCCGGATCCTTCGGCGCGAGAACGTGATGTTCCGCGGCAAGAACAGGGCCTGCTTTGTCGTTCGCTCGACGTTCAGCGGAAAGAACACTGCCGGTCAAGAGATGACGAAGGTCGGCCTGCACTGGTTCGACCCGCAACTCGGTTTGATGCTGCGCTGGTCGGACGAGTACCGGTTCCGTGAAGGGGTCGGGACGATCAGCAACGTTCTGCTGTAGAACTCGGGAGCGCCGGTCACGGCAACGCGGACCAGTGTTTCGAAACGGAGAGTGCCTAACCGCATCGTTCTTCCGGGTAGACTGCGAGGGTCATGTCCAGTCGTCGCTTGACCTATGCCTGACCTCGAAACCCTGCGACGCCATCTCCGGGCTGAGGGGCCGCGCTTGGAGCGGGACTACGGCGTCATTATGCTCGGCATCTTTGGATCCTACGCCCGTGGCAACCAACGCGAGGGCAGCGACCTCGACCTCCTCGTGAAGTTCAATGCCCCTATCGGCCTCATACGATTCATCAAGCTGGAGAACGAACTCTCCGACCTGCTCGGCGTCAAGGTGGACCTCGTCGTGAGAGACGCTTTGAAGCCCCGCATCGGGGAACGCATTCTTCAGGAATTGCTGCCATCGTGATCCGCGAGATCCGCGACTACCTGAACGACCTGGTCGAGGCAGCCGAGCGGGCCATCGAGTTCACCGAAGCGATGACTTACAAGGGTTTCTCGAAAGACGAGAAGACCGTCTACGCGGTCGTCCGCGCAATCGAGGTCATGGGCGAAGCGGTCAAGAACATCCCGGGCGAGGTGCGAGATGCGTATCCTGCGATCCCGTGGCGTGAGATGGCCGGCATGCGGGACAAGCTCATCCATGAGTATTTCGGCGTCGATCGATCCATCGTGTGGCAGACAGTCCGAGAGGATATCCCGCAGCTCCTTCCCCTGCTGCGCGTGCTTCGAAGCAACGAAACCCCCGGGTAGACGGCGGTCCGAGACCGCGGGTCTAGAGGCTGGCGCGCGCTAGGCGACGGTCGCGCGCTCGCGCGCGCGGCGGTCCAGGATCCGTTTGCGGATACGCAGTCTCGACGGTGTGACTTCGACCAGCTCGTCGCCGGCGATGAACTCGATCGCGCTCTCGACGGTCAGCTCGCGCGGCGGCTCCAGCTTGATCGCCTCGTCGTGCGAGTGCGTGCGCATGTTGCTCTTCTGCTTTTCTTTGGTGGGGTTCACGACCATGTCTTCGGCGCGCGCGTTTTCGCCGACGACCATTCCCTCATACACGTCGTCACCGGGACTAACGAAGAACGCGACGCGCTCCTGCAGGTTGTCCATCGCGTAGCCGGTGGCCGCACCGGTGCGGTCGGCGACGGCCGCACCGCCCTTGCGGTGGGGAAGGTCTCCAGCCCAGGGCATCCATCCGGCGGCTTCGGTGTGAACGACGGCAGTGCCTTGGGTCATGGTCAAAAGCAGCGTGCGGAAGCCGAGCAGTCCGCGCGCCGGCGCTTCGAATACCACGACCGACCGACCGGTGTCGCCGGGACGGATCTCGGTGATCTCACCCTTGCGCGGTGCGACGATCTGCGTGACGGTGCCGACGTGTTCGGAGGGCACGTCCACGGTGAGGCGCTCGCGCGGTTCGTGCCTGGATCCGCCCACCGATTTGGTGACGACTTCCGGCCTTGAAACCTGGAATTCGTAGCCCTCGCGGCGCATGGTTTCGATCAACACGGCGAGTTGCAGTTCACCTCGCCCGGCGACTTCCAGCACGTCGGCGCTGTCTGTTCTGCCGACACGAATCGAGACGTTGCCGAGCGCTTCGCGCATCAAGCGGTCTTCGATGTGGCGGCTGGTGAGGTACTTACCTTCGCCGCAAAGCGGCGAGGTGCTCGGCCCAAAGGTCATCGTCAGCACCGGCTCGTCCACCTCGAGGCGCGGGAGCGCGATGGGATCGTCCGGCGAGGCGACCGTGTCACCGATGGTGATCTCGGGGAATCCGGCGATGATGAACAGGTCGCCTGCGTCGATGTGGCCGGTGTTCTCGCGACCCAGGCCTGAGAACTTCTGCAGCGAAGTGAACTTCGCCGGGCGCCCGGTGCCGTCGGCGCCGATAACCACGACGGGCTTCTCGGCGCGCATGCGCCCTTGAATCACGCGCCCGATCGCTAGGCGTCCGAGGTAGTCGCTTGCGTCGAGGTTCGTGACCAGTGCTTGCAGCGGCGCGCTGATGTCGCCGCCCGAGGGTGGAATCGTTTCGACGATCGCGTCAAGCAGCGGCGCGAGGTTGGCGTTCTCGTCCGGCATTCCGACTCCGGGAATCGCGCGACCTTCGCGCGCGACCGCCGAGATGATCGGGAAGTCGATGTGGTGGTCTTCGGCGTCCAGAGAGAAGTACAACTCGTAGATTTCGTCGAGAACTTCGCTCGTGCGCGCGTCCTTGCGGTCCACCTTGTTCAGCACCACGATGCTCGGCAGGTGTTGCGCCATCGCCTTGCGCAGAACGTAGCGCGTCTGCGGGAGCGGGCCTTCGCTCGCGTCCACCAACAGCAGTACGCCGTCCACCATCGTCAGCGCGCGCTCGACCTCGCCGCCGAAGTCGGAGTGGCCGGGTGTGTCCACGAGGTTGATCGTGATCCCGCGCCAAACGATCGAGGCGGCCTTTGCGAGGATCGTGATCCCCTTCTCGCGCTCGAGGTCGTTGGAGTCCATGATCCGGTCTTCGGACGACTCCTTGACTACGCCGGTCTGGCGCAGCATTGCGTCCACGAGCGTGGTCTTGCCGTGGTCGACGTGCGCGATCAGCGCCACGTTGCGGTGGCGTTGCTGTTCTGGGGAACGAGAGTTGGGCATAGGAGTGAGAAAAAAGGGGGTCGGGGACCGGGCTCTTATGTTACCGGGCGCGCGCCCCGCGCGCTTTCGGGGGTTCTCAGGCGCGCGGGAGGGTGATGATGAAGATTGAGCCGACCCCGAGTTCACTGTGGGCGCGCACCGAGCCACCGTGGCTTTCGGCGACGTGGCGGACGATAGAGAGTCCGAGTCCCGTGCCGCCGGTTTCCCGGGATCGCGCCGCGTCTACCCGGTAGAAGCGCTCGAAGATCCTGGGGAGGTCCTTGCTCGGGATCCCGATTCCTGTGTCGCGCACCTCGATCGTCGTCGCGTCTTCTCGGGTGGCCAGATGCAACGCTACGGTTCCATTTGTCGGTGTGTAGCGGACCGCATTGTCCAGGAGATTTCGGATCATTAGTGCGAAATCATCCGAACTTCCGCGCGCGCGCGCCCCTTCGGCGATTTCGGCCTCGAATGACAGCCCGCGTTCCTCGCAGCGCGCGCGCGCCTCGTCGGCCGCGTTCCGCGCGAGCGCCGACAAATCGACGTCTTGGTCGTGCTCGGTCGGTCGTTCAAGGCGGGCCAAATCCAACAAATCGCCAACCAGCGCCGTCAGTCGGCGCGCCTCGCGCGCCAGGGTTGCGGCGAAGCGGTGTGCTGCCTCGGGATCGTCGGTGATGGCTGTTTCCAGCGTCTCGGCGGTGGCGAGGATTGCCGCGACAGGAGTCTTCATCTCGTGGGAAGCGTCGGCCACGAAGTCCCGGCGAACGCGGTCCGTGCGGCGGGCCTCGGTGACGTCGTGCGCAACCGCCAGCAATCGGTGCCCGGGCAGCGGGAGCGAGGTGACGCGGACTTCTCGCGTTGTGGGGTGGTGCAGAGTGATCTCGCGCGCAATCATCTCGTCGCCCTCGGGCACGGGGATCCCCGGGGGAAGGGCCCCGCCGTCCCTCATCGAGAACAGCGACCGCGCCGCGGGGTTCGCATAGACGACCTCGGTTCCGTCCGACAGGATTACTGCCTCATCCATTGCCGACAGGATCTGCTCGCGAAGGGAAGTCTCCCGGCCGATTTCATCGATGCGTGCGGCGAGATCGGCTGCCATGCGGTTGACGGCGCGCACAAGTTCGCGCGTCTCGGCGGGTCCGCCGGGCTCGATTGGAGTGAAGTCGCCGTGGGCGACGCGAGTGACTTCGCCGGCAATGTCGCGCAGCGGGCGCGCGACTGTGCGCGCGATGAGCATCGAGAAGAGGGCCGCGAGTAGCGCGGCGGCGAGGGATGCGCCGATCATTGCTCGGCGCACCGCTGCGCGCTGACCAGCGACGCGGTCGGCGGGAAGCGCGGCGCGCACGATGATCCCGGCGCGCGCCGGCAAGGCGACGTACAAGAACGGCCGGCCGAGCGTCGAGGATGCACGCTGTGCGGTGCCGGTTCGGCCTGCGATCGCGTCGCGCACTTCGGGGCGATCGGAGTGATTGGCCATCGATGCCGGGTCGCGCTCGGAGTCTGCCAAGACCGATCCGTCCGAGCGGATCACGGTGAAGCGCGTGCCCGACGCACGCCCGAGCGCCGGCAGGTACGTCTGGTCGGCTCCGTCGCGCGCGATCACGGCTTCGACGGTGCGGGCTTCCGCGATCAGGCGCGCGCGCAGATCATTGACCGCGCGCTGCTCGAACACGCGGTCAAGCGTCACGCCCAAGAGCGCAACCGCCGCGACAGCGACGACGGTGTGCGTGGCGAGCAGTCGTCCAAGAAACGTGCGGCGCATCAGGAGGCACCCTTCGGGCGAACGCGGAAGCGGTAGCCCGCGCCGCGCACTGTGTCGATGTAGGTGTAGCCGGAGTGCTCTTCGACTTTGCGCCGCACGTTCTTCACGTGTGTGTCGATCGTGCGTGTCGAGCCGAGGTAGTCGTACTCCCAAACGCGCCGCGCGAGATCTTGGCGGGTGAGCAAGCGACCCGGCTCCGCGGCCAGTGTTGCGAGCAAAGCGAACTCCTTCGGCCGCAACTCGACCTCGACGCCGGCGACCGAGCATTGCAGGTCGGCCGGGACGAGCCGCATGTCTCCGAACACCATTTCGGCAGGAACTTCCCCGCGAACCGATTCGGCGCGCGCGCGCCGCAACAACGCCTTGACGCGCGCCACCAACTCCTCCATCGAGAAAGGCTTGGTGAGGTAGTCGTCGATCCCGGCGGCGAAGCCGGCCAACTTCGTCGATTCCTCGGCGCGCGCCGTGAGCATCAAGATGGGGACCTCGGGGCGCGCGCGCCGCAGTTCCTCGGCCACGGTTAGTCCGTCCATGGACGGGAGCATGAGATCCAGGATGAGCAGGGCGACCTCGGTGGCGCGCGCCCGGCGTAGCCCGTCGAGTCCGTCCGCGGTGGTCTCTACTTCCAAGCCTTGGCGGCGCAAGTTGTACGCGACCATTTCGGCCATCGTCGGGTCGTCTTCGACTACCAGCACCTTTGCCACGTCAGCGGAAAGTATATGCGTCCGCGAAGGGGACTCGGTTTGGAGTTCACAAACAGTTCACACTCGTTCCACCCCGGCACCCGCGCGGGTTCCTACGCTTGACCACAATGGACTCGATGAAAGATCTCGTAAGGAGACTGCTCTTGTTGCGACGGATTGCTTTTGTGGCGGCTTTGGCTGTGGTGGCCGCGGGGTCGGTGGCCTGCGGCGGATCAGGAAGCGGAGGCAACGGCCTGACCGGAACGATTCTGGCAGACGGATCCTCCACAGTCTTTCTGATCGCCGAGGCGTTCGCGGAGGAGTTCAAGCGTGAGCACCCCGGCGTGGACATCACCGTCGGTGAGTCGGGCACGGGCGGCGGCTTCAAGAAGTTCTGCAACGGTGAGACCGACATCTCGGACGCCTCGCGCCCTATCTCGGATGAGGAGAAGGCCGCGTGCAAGGCCAAGGGCATCGAGTTCGTGGATCTTGAGATTGCGCGCGACGGCCTGTCGGTAGTCGTGAACAATGACAACACGTGGGCAAAGTGTCTGACGGTGAGCGAACTGAAGAAGATCTGGGAGCCGAACTCGAAGATCACGAACTGGAAACAGATTCGCTCCGCCTTCCCCGATCAAAAGCTGAAGCTCTATGGGCCAGGGACCGCCTCGGGCACCTTCGACTACTTCACCAAAGCGATCGTCGGGGTGGAGAAGTCTTCGCGCACGGACTACTCGGCCTCCGAGGACGACAACGTCTTGGTGACGGGGGTTGCCGGCGACAAGGGCAGCCTCGGCTACTTCGGCTACGCGTACTTCTCGGAGAACCGCGACAAGTTGAACATCGTCGGCGTGGATTCGGGGTCGGGTTGTGTGACGCCGAGTGATGCGACCGTGCGTGACGGCACCTACTCGCCGCTGTCGCGCCCGCTGTTCATCTACGTCAAGAAGTCTTCCATCGCGCGACCAGAGGTGAAGGCGTTCGTGGAGTTCGCGCTGAACTCGGTGAACGGCTTGCTGCCCGATATCGGCTACACGGCCCTTTCCGAAGCGCAGATCGTGGCGCAGCGCGCCAAGTTCGAGAAGGCGGCCTAGGCCATCGATACCAAGCTGGAAGCCGGCGCCGGCGTCTCCCCATTTGCGGGACGCCGGCGCCGGCTCGAACCTCTAATCGTGTGGGCGTTGCGCGCGTGCGCGGCCGTGACCGTTGCGACCACCGCCGGGATCATTGCCTCCCTCGCCGGCGAAACCGTCGCGTTCTTCCGCGAAGTGTCACCGTGGAAGTTCTTCACCGGCACAACGTGGGCGCCGACATTCGAGGCCGCCGGCGATCGATTCGGTGCGCTACCCCTTCTCACCGGAACCTTGATGGTCGCGCTGATTGGGATCGTGGTAGCCGTTCCGGTCGGCCTCGCGATCGCCGTCTATTTGAGCGAGTACGCGCGCCCGCGCGCGCGCCGCGTCCTCAAGCCGATCTTGGAGATCCTCGCAGGCATCCCAACGGTCGTCCTCGGGTTCTTTGCGTTGAACTTCGTCACGGGCGTTGTGCTGAAGGCGGTCATCCCCGGCGTCGAGACGTTCAACGTGCTCTCGGCCGGATTGGTCGTGGGGATCATGCTGGTGCCGACCGTGGCGTCCTTGTCGGAAGACGCGATGCGGGCAGTGCCGCAGGACTTGCGGGAAGCCGGCTATGGGATCGGCGCCTCGCGTCGGGAGGTCGCCACCAAAGTCGTGCTTCCTGCGGCAACCTCGGGGATCACGGCCGCGGTGATTCTTGCGCTGGCGCGCGCGATCGGTGAGACGATGATCGTCACCATCGCCGCCGGGAACCAGCCACTGCTGAGCTTCAACCCGCTGCACGCCGCCCAGACGATGACCGCGTACATCGTTGCGGTCAGCCTCGGGGACACTCCGGCGGGCAGCGTCGTGTACCGCACGATCTTCGCGCTCGGGTCCACGCTGTTCGTGATCACGCTTGGGTTGAACGTCATGACGTATCGGGTTGCGCGCCGCCTGAAGGAGCGTGGGCGATGAAGCCCGAGGCCGGGCTGTCGGCCGGACCCGACGCCGCGCGCCGCGCGCGCCGCGAGCGAACTTTCCGCGCATTCATGCTCGCTTCGCTGGGACTCGCGCTTTTGACTCTGGGCGCTCTGCTGGTGACCGTAGGGATCGACGGCATTCCCCGCCTGTCGTGGGAGTTCCTCACCGGCTTGCCGTCGCGGTTCGCGAGGCGGGCGGGTGCCGCTCCGGCAATCCTCGGGAGCCTTTGGATCATTGCGGTCTGCGCGGTGTTCGCGGTTCCGGTGGGAATCGGCGCGGCGCTGTACTTGGAGGAGTTCGCGGATCGCGAGAGTCGCATCAACCGCCTCGTTGAGGTGAACATCGCGAACCTCGCGGGAGTTCCTTCGATCATCTATGGGTTGCTCGGCTTGGCGATCTTCGTGCGCGCGCTCGGGATGGGCCGTTCGGTGCTTGCCGGCGGACTGACGCTCGGGCTGCTGGTCTTGCCGGTCATCGTTATCGCTTCGCGCGAAGCGATTCGCGCGGTTCCCACGTCGATTCGCGAAGCGGCGCTGGCGCTCGGAGCGACGAAATGGCAGACGGTCTCCAGGCACGTTCTGCCCGTTGCATTGCCCGGCGTCATGACCGGGATCATCCTCGCAGTTTCGCGCGCGCTCGGCGAAGCGGCTCCGCTGGTCACGATGGGCGCGCTGACGTACGTATCGTTCAGACCCAATTCGTTGTTCTCGCGATTCACGGCGCTACCGATCCAGATCTTCAACTGGACGTCGCGGCCGCAGGCGGATTTCCGTCTAACCGCCGCCGCCGGCATCGTGGTCTTGCTCGCAGTGTTGCTCGGCATGAACGCGATCGCGATTGCGATCCGAAACCGAGCCCAGAGGAAGTGATGTGTTCATGGCAACTGTGAAGGTCCAAAGCGCGCGCCAAAGCAACACGGTCGCCGGAGCCGTCGTGCTGCAGACGCACGATCTGACGGTGTCCTACGGCACCGCGCGCGCGGTCCAGGATGTCTCCATCGACATTCAATCCGCGCGAATCACCGCGATCATCGGGCCGAGCGGTTGCGGCAAGAGCACTTTGCTGAGGTGCTTCAACCGCATGAACGATCTGATCCCGTCGGCCAAGGTGCAAGGGTCGGTCACCTACCACGGTTGGAACCTGTATGAACCCGGGGTCGATCCCGTCGAAGTGCGCCGTCGCATTGGGATGGTGTTTCAGAAGCCGAACCCGTTCCCGAAGTCGATTCACGAGAACATCGCGTTCGGACTGCGGGTGCACGGCATCACCGGTGACCTGGACGACCGCGTCGAGACGGCGTTGCGGAGAGTGGCGCTTTGGGACGAGGTCAAGCAGAACTTGCGCAAGAGCGCGCTTGCGCTCTCGGGCGGGCAGCAGCAGCGGCTGTGCATCGCGCGCGCCATCGCAGTTGAGCCCGACGTGATCTTGATGGACGAGCCGTGCTCGGCGCTCGACCCCATCGCCACCGCGCGCATCGAGGATCTCATGCGTGAGTTGCAGAGCGACTACTCAATCGTCATCGTTACTCACAACATGCAGCAAGCGGCGCGCGTGAGCGACATGACTGCGTTTCTGACCGCCGAAGTCGACGAGGAACGCGGCACGCGCACGGGAGTTCTGGTGGAATACGACCGCACCGAGAAGATCTTCACGAACCCGGGCGATCCCCGGACCGAGGCGTACATCACCGGGAGGTTCGGATGACCGACGTTCGCCACCACTTCCACGAGGAACTGCGTCTCACCGAAGCACACGTGCAGTCGATGGGGGCGGCCGCGCGCGACCTGCTGAGCAAGGCGATGCGCGCGCTCGTCGCCGACGACGCCGGCCTGTGCGATCTGACGATCGCTGCCGACGATGTCGTCGACGAGTATTACCTGCGAACCGAGCAGCGCATCCTCAACCTGTTTGCCTTACAGACCCCGGTCGCCTCGGACTTGCGTCTGCTCACCGTGCTCCTTCACGTGAACATCCACCTTGAGCGAGTCGGGGACATGGGTGTCAACATCGCGAAGTTGGCCAAACTCGTCACCGGACTCCCGCGCAGCCCAACCGTCGTCGCGCACCTGGAAGAGATGGGCGGGATTGCGATCCGCATGGTCGAGGCGGCAATGGACGCATTCGCTCGGCGGGATCTGGAACTCGCCTACAGCCTTCCGCGAATGGACGAGCCCATCGACCGCTTGAACCGCGGCATGCTCGATGAAGTGCTGCGCGGCGCCGACGACCGACGGCTACTCGAGTGGGGGATTCGTATGAGCATGGTCTCCCGCCAGATCGAGCGCACCGGCGACCACGCCGTGGACATCGCCGAACAAGTCGCGTTTCTGGCGACGGGCGAATTCCGCGAGTTCGGCGACGCGTCTCACCCCGAAATCGGCATCCGCGGCATCGAGTAGCGCGAGACCCCGCCGAAGCTAAGCCTGGTCTGTCAGCCAGTGTTCTACCAACGGCCGAACCTCTTGCAGGCAACCCACGAGCGTGTGGGCGTTGCTCAGTGCGCTCGCCGGATGCGTCGCAGTGATCCCGACGACGCGAGCGCCCGCCGCAAGCGCGGCTTCCACGCCGGCCGGTGCGTCTTCGACAACCAGGCACGCCGCCGGGTCGGTTCCGAGGAGTTCGGCGGCGAGTAGGTAGCAGTCGGGAGCAGGCTTTCCTCGCGTCACGCTGGTCCCGTCCACCACCACCTTTGGAACCGGAAGTCCCACCCTTGCGAAGCGCGCGCGCACCTTTCCCGCATGGCTGGAGGTTACGAGGGCCCACCGGTCGCGGGGCAAGGCCGCAAGAAGTTCTTCTGCTCCTTCCATGGGCGGGAATCTGAGCCCGGGGTCGTCCACGAGCATCTGGAGTTGCGCGTACTCTTCTCCGCTATTCAGGTGGCCGGCGACCTCTTCGATTGTGTCGATCGGTCGCCGGCCGTGAGTGGCCGCCCAGACCGGATCGAAATCAAGGGCATGTCGCGTCGCCCAGGTCTGCCAGACGGTGCGAAACGCTTCGGCGGAGTTCAGTAACACCCCATCCACGTCCAGCAGTACCGCTCGCATCACGATGGCCTTCCGGCCTCGTCCGCCGATGCGATCTCCGCGCCGATCATGGAGACGATCTCGGCCGGACTGTGGAATAGATAGCGTGGTGCCTCGGACTCCAGTTCCGTCCGCGAGCCGTACCCCCAAAGAACTCCGCCCGCTTCCATGCCGTTGCGGCGCGCGGCCGCTACGTCGACGGCTCGGTCGCCGATCATGAGAGAGGCCGAGCCGACCATGCCCTTGTCGCGCAATGCCGCGATCTGCTGCCATTTCTCGATTCCGGTGTCGCCGCCGTCGACGAAGCGGAAGTGATCCAAGAGGCTGAACATCTGAAGGATCTTATCGGCGAAATCCGCGCGTTTGGAGGTGCAGACGGCCATGGGGACGCCGGCTTCGCTGAGGTGCGCGAGCATCTGTGGGATGCCCGGGTACAGAACGTTTTCCGAGAACCCGACTTCGGCGTATCGCTCTCGGTACTTCGCCACCAGACTCCCGATCTCCCGAGTGTCGGTTGTACCGACGAGGGCGGAGAACGCCCTGTCGAGCGGCGGCCCGATGTATTGCGTCAAGTCGGACGGCGTCCGAGGCGGGTATCCGTGGTTGGTCAGGGCGAAGTTGAGGCAGCGAGAGATCCCCTCCAGCGGATCGCTCAAAGTTCCGTCAAGGTCGAAGAGCAGAAGGTTCGGCGGGCGACGGCCGGTTGATTGGGTCCAAGTGGAGTGTCCGAGTGGGCTCATGCGAGTTCCAACTACACCGTCGGGTCGGCTGATTGCAAGACAGGCGTGACGCGACCCTTGAGCGCCGAACCCAGTCTGTGTAGAATCCCACACATGGCCACCAACCTCGCACTCGACGACGAGCTGTTGACTGAGGCCCTGCGCGTGGGCGGGCACAGGACGAAGAAGGCGACTGTGACCGAGGCACTGCAGGAGTACATCGCACGGCGCAAGCAGCAGCAGGTCGTGGAAGTGTTCGGCAAGATCGACGTCGATCCCACGTACGACTACAAGGCGCAACGCCGGCGGGCGTGAACGTCCTCGTTGATACCTGCGTATGGTCGCTCGCGCTGCGTCGTGACGAGCCGCGAGGGACGCCGCACGAGTCCGAGTTGGTAAACCTGATTCGTGACGGGCGCGTGCTGATGCTGGGCGCCGTGCGTCAGGAGCTGCTTTCGGGGATTCGCCGGCCCGCTCAGTTCCGGGCGGTGTGCGAACTGCTCCGGGCCTTCCCCGACGTCCGGCTCGATGAGGAGGACTACGAGGAAGCTGCGCGGTGTTTCAACACATGCCGGGGGCGCGGCCTGCAGGGCTCGAACACCGACTTCCTGCTGTGCGCTGTGGCCTTGCGTCGCGAGGCTCCGATCTTCACCGTGGATAAGGACTTCCCAAGGTTCGCGCGCGCCCTGCGCGTCAAGCTGCATTCGCCGTCCGGGTGACGGCCTCGCCTACCGGCGGAGATTTGGGAGAGAGTTGGTGTATCCATGCGGTACGGGAGTTGTTCGGGAGGAGGCCGCGTGGCACGCAAGGTCAGGATCACCGCTCAACCTACCGCGCGCGACTACACCGAGAGGTTCGATCACTTCCTCCCCGGGGATCGGCCCGGAGGGCGAACTCTTCAGAGCTATCGGGAGGAATTCGGGCCGACGCTGGAAGGGGAGGTGAGGGGTCCATTCGGCTCCGCGTACCGGGTTTCGCTTGCCGCGCTTGGCCGGTTTTCTCCTGACACGTACATCAAGCTTCAGTTCGTCGTCTCGCGGGAGGGCGAGGACTTCGGATGGATCCACCCCGACGCGATCGTGTTGAAGGAGTTCGAACTGCCTGAAGGCACCGTGCTCCCCGGCACGTAGTCGGATGTTGCGGGGATCGGTGGATGAGAAAGGCAAGCACACTGATCTTGGGCGCCGGGTTGGCCGTCTGCGGCACCGTCTTACTCGTGTACTCATTCCCGTTCGTCACCTGGATGGCTTTCGCAGCGTTCCTCATCGGTCTTGAATGGGCGGCGGCGGTGCTTCCGCATCGACCCCAACTCCGCTCCGGTTGCGGCTGGGGTCGCCCGACGTCCTACACTGTTATTCGCACGGAGTTTGCTGTGTAGCGCCGGCCGGGGGAGTCGTCGGAATGCGCGGTTTCGCAGTCGTGGCGGTGGTTGGATCCTTCGTCGTAGGCGCGGCGGCGGGCAGTTTCGGGAGGCTTCTGTTCCGGCCCCATCGGGGGTTGACGCTTTTCGCGCTGCCGGTGCTTCTTCCCTGGGGCTTGCACCACCTCGAGATCTTGCGCTTTGCCGAGTCGGCTGGTGCGGGTGACCTGGGAGCCGCTCGGATCGCCGGGCCGGTCACGCTTGCGGCGCTCACCGCGGTAGTCCTCGCGGCCGCGCGCCGGGCCCCGTTCCTCGTTGCGGGCATTCCGCCCGCCGGCTTTCTGGTTGCTTTCTATGTGACCTTTCCGCTCGCTTCTTCGGCAGTCCCCGGCCGCGACATCGGCTACGACAATGTGGGAACGGTGTGGCTGTTCGTCTACACGGTTGCGGCAACCGCCGCCCTGCTCGCGTACTTCCGACCGCCGGTGCTGTCGTCTACGCCGGCGGCCTGACGGCGCGCCACCTTGAGCATCGGCCGCACGGTATCCTGAACCTGTGTCTATTCAACGACCGCGCCGCCCGCCTCGTCCGACCGGTGATCCCGATCTGGATGATCGTCTCATCCGTTTTGTGGAGGGGCTCGATCCGGTAGATCAGCGCATTGCGCTGGAAGCCGTCGCGACGCTGTTGCAGCTTTCCCACGACAATGTCTCGCGCCTTGACCGCAAGATCGCCAACACGGCGCTGAAGGAGATGCGACACGCGTTCAACGTTTTCGCTCCGCTGCGCGCTCGGCGCAAGGTCACGATCTTCGGCTCGGCGCGTACGCCCAAGGGTCATCCCGAGTACGAAGCGGCCAAAGAGTTTGCGCACGAGATGGCGGCGCGCGGTTGGATGGTGGTCACGGGCGCGGGTCCCGGCGTCATGGAGGCCGGACATGAAGGCGCCTCGGCGGAGCACTCCATCGGGGTCAACATCATCTTGCCGTGGGAGGCGAAGCCCAACCCGGTGATCGCCGACAACCCCAAGCTCATTAACTTCAAGTTCTTCTTCACTCGCAAGTTGATGTTCATCAAGGAGTCGGACGCTTTTGTGTTGTTCCCCGGGGGGTTCGGCACCCTCGACGAGACGTTCGAACTGCTCACTTTGATTCAGACGGGCAAGAGCGACTTGCACCCGATCGTGATGGTGGACGTTCCAGGCGGTACCTACTGGCAGCGTGTCGAGGCGTTCATGCGCGAGGAGCTGCTCGCGAACATGTTCATCGAGGAAAGTGACTTCGACTTGTTCCGGATTACGGACTCGGTCACCGACGCCATCTCGGAAATCGAGCAGTTTTACCGCGTGTATCACTCTGAGCGCTGGATCGGCCGCGACCTGGTGCTGCGACTGAATGCGGCTCCCAGCGATGCGATGATCGCGTCGCTGAACGAGGAGTTCGGCGACTTCCTGGAGTCGCCCGTTGTGCGCGTCGAGGTGTCGGATGCCGAGCGTCGCGATGGAGACGTTCCGGATCTGCCGCGCCTTGCGCTGCGGCCGGACCGCGCGCGCATCGGGCCCCTGCGACGGATCGTGGACCGCTTGAACGCAGAGATCGAGCTGTGATCAAGGTTCTGTTTGTGTGCGTCCACAACGGCGGACGCAGCGTCATGGCGGAAGCATTCGCGCGCGCCGTGGGACTCGACGCGCGAAGCGCTGGAACCGTCCCGCAGCCCGTTCCGCATCCTGAGGTCGTCGAAGCGATGGGTGAAGTCGGCATCGACGTGTCGGGACACCGCGGGGAGTTGCTGACCGACGAGATGGTCGGGTGGGCGGACCACGTGATCACGATGGGGTGCGCGGTGGACGACGAGGCGTGTCCGGCGATTCGGTTGCGCGACGTCCGGGACTGGGGACTTGCCGATCCCAAGGGTCGCCCGCCCGAAGAGGTCCGCGCGATCCGAGACGAGATCCGCGCGCGCGTCGCGGCGCTTCGCTCTTAGGTCGCTTCGCTCACCGAACTCATGTTGAAGTCGGCGATGCGAAGCGGCGGTGCTTTTGTGAGCAAGAACTCGTCGTTCTCGCGCGGCAACGCGAACTGCGACCTGCCGACCTCGGTCGTCTGAGCGAGCGTGTCCAGCGGACTCATGTTGAAGCGGAAGTTGTTGACGGCCGCGCGAACCTCGCCGTCTTCGATCAGGAACACTCCGTCGCGCGTAAGGCCGGTCAGAAGCAGCGTTTGAGGATCGACGACGCGGATGTACCACAGGCACGTCACGAGCAACCCGCTGCGAGTGCGCGCGATCATGTCGTCGAGGTCGGGTCCGTCGCCCGTCATAACGAGGTTGGAGACAAAGGGGCGCACCTCGGCTGCTCCCGCGCGCGCGGCCCACGAGCGCGTGGAAGGCAGTGCGTGAAGAACTCCGTCCTTCGCCCAGTCTGTTCGCGATATCGCAAGGCCGTTGTCGAACAGCGATTGCGAATCCCGTGAAGCCATGGCGACGACGAAGGGCAGGGTTTCGAGTCCCGGCTCCGCGGGGTCCGAGTAGTAGCCGACGTTCGTGGGGTAGAGGCGTTCGCCGATGCGATTCCCACCGCCGGGCTTCGCGTAGACCGAGCGGCCTTCGTCGGCGTCGCGCGCGCCGGAGTAGAAGTACGCCTCCAGCGCGATGTCGGCCGCTCCCGAGGGCTCGAGCAGGACTTCGTACCGCCCGGCCGGGAGACTCTGCGCGCGCGCCGACCATTCGAGGCGCTTTCGCAGTCGTTCGTACATCGCGTTTGCATCCACGTTGTCGAACGCGGTGGTCGCGTGTCCCGTCCAAGCGGAGCGTTCGAGGTCGGCGCTCTTGGCGGTCATTTCGATCTTGCCGCGACGCTCGGTGTAGCGACGCCGCATCCCGTTGGACGCAGCGACCCATATCGTGGACATGTCGTGCTCGGCGAATCCAAAGGTCCGGCGGTCTTCGCTGTCGGCGCGCGCGAAGACCGCAGCCAGGCCCGGCACTGCGCCGGCCAGGACTTCGATTCCGGCTTCCGGCGCCGGGTCGGTCCACTCCCCAGGCGAAGGCGCGTCAACCAGCGAGAAGTAATCATGCGCTTCCGGTGCGGCGGTGCACGCGGCCTCGGATTCGCGCACGACGTCCTCGAGGAGATCGTCGGGGAAGAAGGTGCGCGCGGCGGTCCCGACGCGACGCCCGATGATCGAGATCACGACGAGTGAGTGTGTGACTCCGGCGCCGTTGGTCGTAGATGTGTTGTTTGCCCACCGCAAGTTTGCCGAAGACGAGTGGGTCGCAATCACAATGCAGTCGTCGGCGCGCGACAGTGCGAGCACGCGCTCGACGACCTCGTGCATTCGCGTCATCGGCCTGCCTCGCCCGAGGTGTTCAGCACGTTGATTCCGCGGAACAGCGCTGCGGGGCACCCGTGGCTGACCGGTGCGACTTGGCCCGGCTGTCCCTTGCCGCAGTTAAACGCACCGCTGAGCACATACGTAGATGGACCTCCGACGGCTTCGAGTGCGTTCCAGAACTCGGTCGTCGTCGCTTGGTAGGCGACGTCGCGCAACTGACCGGCGAGCCGTCCGCCCCGGATCTCGAAGAAACGCTGCCCGGTGAACTGGAAGTTGTACCGCTGCATGTCGATCGACCAAGAGCGATCGCCGACGATGTAGATGCCGCGCTCGACTCCGCCTATCAGTTCCTGCAGCGTGAAGTCGCGCGCGGCCGGACGAAGCGACACGTTGGGCATGCGTTGCAAGGGAACTTGTGCGGGTGAGTCGGCGAAGGCGCAACCGTTGGAGCGCCCGAACCCGAGTTTGCGGGCCATCTGGCGATTGAGTTGGTACCCGACCAAGACCCCGTCGCGAACGATGTCCCATTCCTGGGCCTCGACTCCCTCGTCGTCGTAGCCGACGGTGGACAAGCCGTGCTCGGCGACACGGTCTCCGGTGACGCGCATGACGGGCGAGCCGAACTGCAGAGAATGCAGCTTGTCCAGGGTTGCGAAGGATGTGCCTGCGTAGTTGGCTTCGTACCCGAGCACTCGGTCCAGCTCGGTCGAGTGGCCGATCGACTCGTGGATGGTCAGCCACAGGTTTGTGGGGTCAATGATGAGGTCGTAGCGTCCCGGCTCGACCGAGCGCGCGCGCATCTTCTCCTCCAGCAGATCCGGAATCGCCTCGACGTCGGTCGCGTAGTCGTAGACGCGCGCGCAGTGCTCCCATCCGCGCCCGGCCGGGGGGGCGACGGTCCGCATCGTGTCGAACTCGCCGTCGGGAGCGATACGAGTCGCCTCGACTTCGGACTCGAGCCTGACGCGCTGCTGGGTGATGCGCGCCCCTGTGAGCGACGAGAAGTATTTGTTCTCCATCACCTGGGAAAGGCGCCCGCTTGCGTGCTGGACTTTCCCCGATGCCAGCAGACGTTCGTTCATCTCGAGCAGAAACCCGATCTTTTCCTCGTCGGGAACCTGGAGCGGGTCGATTTCGTACTCCGAGATCCAGGTCGCTACGTGGGCGGGTTCCGCGGCCAACTCGACGGGTTCCGAGTTCAGTTCGGCCAGCGCCCGTGCGACCTCGACTGCCCGGGTGGCCGTCGCGGTCACGGCGTCTGCGGACTGGTCGACTCCGGAGGCGAAACCCCACGCGCCGCCGTGGACGACACGGATCCCATAACCGACGATGTCGGCGTTGGTGACGTTTTCGAGTTCACGATCGCGCGCGGCGATGTGTTGGAGTTTGTGACGTTCGAACCGGAAGTCGGCGTAAGTTGCTTCGAGTTCGGAGGCACGCAAAAGCGCCGCGTCTCCCAGGGATTCGTAGGGGAGCGCGGCGAAGTCCGGATCCAGCAGGGGAGGAGTCATCGGAGTGCGGAGCCATCTTACGCAATGCATTGCGAGATGTGTAGGCAGAAGCATTCCGGTGGCGCGGCGTCCGGGTTCGTGAAACACTGGCGGTGTCGGGGTCGCATATCCACGAGTCGGCGAGGTTGAACATGGTGAGAAGCGAGAACGAATCCACTCCAGCCGTTCAATCGGCGAAGTTGCATCGTGAGCAGTTGCGGATCGCGTTGTCCGCGCTCGAAGACGCGATCTCCGCCGCGGCTTTCGGCCGTGAGCAGGAGTGGTTCCGAGGCGTTTCCGATCGGTTGCATGACGTCGCGAAGGCATGGGACGACCACATCCGCGTCACCGAGAGCGCAGAGGGATTGTTCGAGGAGATCCGCGATCGCGAGCCTCGCCTCGCAGTCAAGCTCGACCGCTTGATCACCGACCACGTTGAGATGCGCAAGATCATCGCCGACCAACTGGCCGAGTTGGTCTCGTCCGACCCGGCGAAGATCGATGATTTTCGGGAGCAGCTCTTGGGGACTCTCGGCAAACTCGCTCGTCACCGTCAGCGTGGCGCGGACGTCCTTTACGAGGCGTACTGGGGTGACGTCGGGGGTCAGGGCTAGGGGGCGACCCCCCGCGCGCGCCACAGGGCGCGCGCCAGGCTTCGCGTGACCGGCCCTTCGGGCCATGTTCCGATGGGGCTGCAGGACGTTACGGGTTCGATTCCGCGCAGGGACCCCGTGACGAAGACCTCGCTCGCGCGCGCGGCGCGCGCGCTCGAGACGGCCTCTTCCCTGACGGGGATCCCTTCATCCGCGGCCAGGCGCATGACCGCCGCGCGCGTGATGCCGGGCAGGATCCGACCGTCGGCGGGCGGGGTGACGACGCGGTCGTCCTCGACGATGAACAGGTTCGCGCGCGCGGCCTCAAGCAGTTCGCCCCCGTCGGCTATCAGCGGTTCCGAGCCATCCGGCAAGGGTTTCAGCAAGGTTCGGTCGCGCCACTTGTGTTCCCCGAGGCCGCCGCGGACCGGCAGCAGGAACAAGCGCGCGCTGCCCGGATCCGGCGCAGGTCCGGTCGCGATTTCGAACTCGCCGCGGGGCAGCACGTCCAGGCGCAGGCGCGCGCGCCCAAGGGTTTGCGTGGCCCGGTCAATCACGCGCGCGCGCACCTCTGGCGGCACATCCATGCCGTAAAGCGCGCGCAGGCTGCCGGCAAGTCTCGTCAGGTGTTCGTCCAACTCCAGGGCGACACCGTCGACCACCAGCAGGGTCTCGAAGATGCCAAGGGCAGGGTCGGGCTTTGTTTCCAGCACGGCGCCCGCCGCGCGCAGCAACGGGGTGGCTTTCGTCAGACACTCCTCGAACTCAGATGCAGGGTCCGAGTCCGCGACGATCCCGCCGCCGACCCCCAGCCACGCGCGTTCGCCCGAGAACTCGAAGGTGCGGATGGCAACGTTCATCTCCAACCCGGCGATGGGACTCACGTAGCCGATCGCGCCGGTGTAGACCTCGCGCGCGGTCGCCTCCAGCGCGGTGATCAACTCCATCGCGCGGATCTTGGGTGCTCCGGTGACGGATCCCGGCGGGAAGCAGGCACGCAACAGATCGGCGTCCGTCACCTCAGAGCGCAGTTCCCCGACCACGTCCGAGACCAAGTGCCAGACGCCGGGATGCTCCTCGGCGCGCGCGAGATCGGGAACGCGCACACTTCCGGGGCGACACACACGCCCGAGGTCGTTGCGCATTAGATCCACGATCATGACGTTTTCGGCCCGGTTCTTTGCGGATGCGATGAGGTCGTCTCGTTGGGCGCGCGCGCGCGCCGGGTCGGTATCGCGCGCAGAAGTCCCCTTGATCGGCGCGGTCCGCACGTGCCGTCCCTCGCGACGCAAGAACAACTCGGGAGACATGCTCGCCACCGCACCCCAGGGGCCCGACAAGAAGGCTGCGTACGGCGGCTGCAACGACGTCACTGCGCTCGCGAACATCGCGGCCGCCGATCCCTGGAACCGCGCTTCCAAGCGCGCGCAGACGTTGGCTTGGAAGATCTCGCCCTCGGCGATGTGCTCCAGGCATCGGGCCACAGCGTCCTCGTGCGCCGCGCGTTCTGGAATCACTCGAAAGGGTTCGAACGAGAACCCCGCGAGTTCGGAAGGAGTCGCGTCCATGCGCGCGCACAGCAGTTCGTAGCGCGCGCGCAGTGCCTCGTCGCGCTCCGGTGTCCACAACGCCTCGAACCGCCACTCGCCGTCGTGAAGCCGGAGCAGGTGGTCGTAGAACGCCAGATGGAACTCGGGCAGCGGCGTCGGGCGCGGCGGCGAGGGCGGCAGCTTCTCCAGGCGCGCGCCGAGTCCGTAGCCGAGGTAGCCGAACCACCCGCCCCCGACGCCGTCACCTTCCGTGGGGGTTTGGATTGGGGTGGACGCGAGGGCCTCGAAGGGATCGCCGTCGGCGATGGCGATCGGCTCTGAACCGATGAGCGCGCCGCCGCCGGCCCACGCCCCGATCAGGGCGAAGGGAAAAGAGTCCTCTGCGACGCGCAGCGCCGCTTCTTCGGGCGCCGCGCGCGAGGGGATCGGCTGAACGATCAGGCGCGCGCGCACGCCGCCACGATTCCACACCGGCGCGCGCGCGGCCACTTAGACGTCCGCGGCCTCCCGGCATTCGGCGACGAGGCCCCGGGCGAGTTCGGTGACGGCTGCGGCGACTGCAGGTGTCATCCCGATACCCGCGCCGACCTCTTCGGCCTCGATTCCAACGATTACCAGGCGTTCTGGGAGTCGTCTCAGCGCGCGCGCCAACTCAACCGCGTCGCCGATCCCGAGTGCATGGGAGCTGTCCCGGCGCGCGCGGTCGGGGATCCGCTCGTTACCGACTTCTATGCGATGAGTGCTTCCGGGAACGCCCGTGCCGCGCACGGCGTCAACGACGATCGCCAAACCGGCTCCCTCCCATAGCTCTATCAGCTCATCGGGGGTTCCCTCGTGCGCGTGCGTGGTGACGCCATCGATCTGTGCTTGACCTACGAGTCGTGCAACCTCCAGGCCCGCGGCGTCGTCGCGGCGAAAGGTGTTGCCGACTCCGATGATGACGACGTTCACGGCTCTCGTTCGATCCGCAGGTCCAGGAAGTGTGTCGCACACGAGATGCAAGGGTCGTAGTTGCGGATCGCCTGCTCGCATCGCAGGGTCAGTTCCTCGGCGGGCATCTCGATGCGCGGCTCGACGAAGCGCAGCAAGTCATCCTCGATCTGCGCCTGGTTCTGAGATGTCGGAGGGACGATGCGCGCGGTCTTGATGAGACCCTCGGCATCGATCTCGTAGCGGTGGTACAGGATTCCGCGTGGCGCTTCGGTGCAGCCGTGGCCGACTCCGGCGCGCGCCTGCGCGTCCACGAAAGGCCGGTCGGGAACTTCGTAGTTCTCGATTATCCGAAGCGCTTCGTCGCATGCGTGCAGGGTCTCCACGGCGCGCACGATGATGCTTTGGAACGGATTGCGGCACTCGGGTCCGAGTCCGGCTTCAGCTGCCGCTTCGCGCGCGACCGGGGCGAGTTGCGCAGAGTTCAGGCTGTAGCGAGCGAGCGGACCTACGAAGTAGAAGCCGCGGTCGCGCACGCGCGAGTGCAGGGCGGTCGAGTGCGGGACGTGCAACTCGGTGAAGGTGTCGTCGAAGTCACGCACCGCGATGTCGATCCCTTTGTTCGAGACGATGCGGCCGTCGAGGATCGCGTACTCGGTCGGATGCCGCAGCGCAACGAATTCGTAGTCCTGCTCGAAGTCGGGGAAGTCGAAGCCGGCAACCATACGTACGGTCTCGAGCGACGCGTCCCGCGCCCAGCGAAGACTCTCCGCCAGTTTCGTGAAGTCGCTGCGGGTCGGCGCGCGGTAGAAGCCGCCGACGCGAACGTTGATGGGGTGAATCGCGCGCCCACCTACGACTTCGAGGATCTCGTTGCCGACCTTCTTCAACCGAAGTCCGCGTTCGACGATCTCGCGGTGGTCTGCCGCCATCTCGATGGCGCTTTGGTAGCCGAGGAAGTCGGGCGCGTGCAGCAAGTAGATGTGCAGCGCGTGGCTTTCGATCCATTCGCCGCAGTACAGCAGGCGGCGCAGTTCGCGCAGCGGCCCGTCCACCGTGATCCCCAGTGCGTCCTCGATTGCTTGGCACGAACTCATTTGGTAGGCGACGGGGCAGATGCCGCAGATGCGCGCGGTGATGTCCGGTGGTTCGGTGTAGCGCCGTCCCCGCAGGAATGCCTCGAAAAACCGTGGCGGTTCGTAGATGCGAAGCTGCACGTCGGTTACGCGTCCCTTGCGAACGTGAACGACCATCGCTCCTTCGCCCTCGACGCGCGCCAGGGCATCAGTGCGTAGCGTGCGGCTACCGGGCGCTTTGTGCGTCATGCGCCGTGCTCTCCTTCCGGAACGGCTCGGCTCCGGCGTTGAACGTGCGGAACATACGGGTCAGGTCGCCCGGGCGCGCGCCGAGCATTCCCAGGCGCGCGGCGAGTGACACGGTGTTAGCCGACTCTGACGGGCCGAAGCACGCGTAGCAACCCCGCGCGTATGCGGGGCAAAGTGCGCCACAGCCGGTGTGCGTGACCGGGCCCAGGCACGGCGTACCGGAGGCGACCATCACGCATACGGTTCCGCGGCGCTTGCAGTCCAGGCACACGCTGTGGTTTGGAATTACGGGTTTGCGTCCGTGAAGGTGCGCGGTGAGGACCTCCAGCAGTTGGCCCTTGTCGATCGGGCACCCGCGCAATTCGAAGTCCACGGGTACGTGGTCGGCGATCGGCGTCGAGGTCTCGAGCGTCTGGATGTAGTCGGGGCGCGCGTACACGGCCGATGTGAATTCCTCGACATCGGCGAAGTTGCGCAGAGCTTGGATCCCGCCGGCCGTAGCGCACGCGCCGATCGTGATCAGAAAGCGCGACGATGCCCGGACGCGACGGATTCGCTCGGCGTCCTCGGCGGTGGTGATTGATCCTTCGACGAGCGACACGTCGTAGGGGCCCTTCACGATCGCGCGCGACGCCTCGAGGAAGTAGGCGATGTCCACTTGCCCGGCGACGGCGAGCAGCTCGTCTTCGCAGTCGAGCAACGTGAGCTGGCAGCCGTCGCACGAAGCGAACTTCCACACGGCGAGCTTAGGACGGGGACTCATCACAGGCTCCTGACGCTCATCAGGTGCTCGACCGCGTCATAGGAAAAGACCGGCCCGTCCGCGCAAACGAACACTCCGCCGAGTTGGCAGTGGCCGCAGTGTCCGATCGCGCATTTCATGTTGCGTTCGAGGGAGACTCGGATGGACTCGGGCGAGATATCGCGGTCTACCAATTCGGAGGCCGTCGCGCGAATCATGACTTCGGGACCACACACGAAAGCTACGGTGTTCAAAGGATCGAAAGGCGCGCGCGCGAGCAGTCCGGTGACTACTCCGACGTTCCCGCGCCATGCGGTATCGGCGTGGTCTACGGTGACCTCTAGATCCAGATCCAGGCGGCTGCGCCAGGCTTGCAGGTCGTGCTCGAACAGCAGGGTCTTGGGAGATCTGGATCCGACCAAAACCGAGATGCGCCCATAGCGTTCGCGCCGGGCCAGCAATTGGTAGATCACCGGACGTAGTGGTGCGAGCCCGATGCCTCCGGCGATCACCAGCACATCGGCCCCGGCGGCGCGGTCGGTGTCCCACGTCGTCCCGAAGGGCCCGCGAACCCCGATCACGTCGCCGGGCTTTGCCGCGCACAGCGCGCGCGAGACCGCGCCGACCCCCTGGATGGTGTGCAGCAGAGGACCGGCGCGCGTCGGGTCACCGCTGATCGAGACCGGGATCTCACCGATTCCGAATGCGTACAGCATGTTGAACTGCCCCGCGGCAAACTGCGTCCCGTTCCCGTCGAGCGGTTCGATCGCGAGCGTCATGACGTCGCGAACCTCACGGCGCGCGCGCGCGACTCGATAGGGGCGGGGCCGCATCGGGTCCGCCTGCGGGGCCGTCATCGCGTCATTCATTCCCATACAGGTCGAGCAAGCGGAGCCGTGCCGACTGCATTCGCCGGGCCATGATGCCGGCGAAGCGTTTCATGAACTCGTACCCCAGATGCGGGTCTTCGTCGCACTTGGCGCGCAGGCAGGCGCCGTCCAGCGCGATTGCCCGCACGAGGTCAACGGCGCGCGCGTCGAATTGCCAGCGGTACGGGGGGAATATCCACGAGACGCCGAGCACGTCGTGCTCGTCGAGTGTGTCCAGGATCAAGGCCCCGCGCTCCGGTGCGAATACTTCAAGCGCAACGGTGCCGAGGCGGATCACGTAGAAGCGGTCTGCGGGCTGGCCCTCGCGCGCCAGGTACTCGCCGGGTTCGAAGTGCGCAGTCTGGGCGCAACCTGCGATGAACTCCAGCGTCGGCTGGTCGAAGCCCTGGAAGAACTCATGTGTGGCTAAGTACTTGTCGAGTGTTTGGGTCTTCATTTCTTGCTCCCCTCTGTATCCCGAATCGCCCGGACTTCCTCGGTGATGTCGATGCCGACCGGGCACCAAGTGATGCACCGGCCACAACCCACGCAGCCCGAACTTCCGAACTGGTCGATCCACGTTGAGAGCTTGTGGGTCATCCACTGGCGATAGCGCGCGGCGATGCTGCTGCGAACGCTGCCGCCGTGCAGCCGCGAGAAGTCCATGGTGAAGCAGGAGTCCCAGCGCCGCGCGCGCTGCGCGGTGTTGCCGGTCAGATCGGTGGCGTCCTCGACCGTTCCGCAGAAGCACGTCGGGCAGACCATGGTGCAGTTAGTGCACGCCAGACACCGCTGCGCGACCCGGTCCCAGGTCTTGGACTCCGCGTTTCGCTGTAGGAGGTCTCGGATGTCGAAGGTGTCCAACTCGCGCCCCATTGCGTTTGACGCGCGCTCGATGACGGCGTCCGACGCGCGCGAGTCATCGGCCGTAGCGGTCTCGTGTGGTACCGACGCCAGCGTCTGCGCGCCGCGCTCGCTCCCGGTCTCGACGAGAAACCGTGTCGTATCTCCGGCGGTGATTTCGGTGAGCGCCAAGTCGAAGCCTGTTTCAGCCCGTGGTCCGGTTTCCATCGAAACGCAAAAACACGTGCCGGCAGGAGACGAGCAGTTCACGGCGACGATGAATGCGCGCGCGCGGCGCGCGGCGTACGCGGGGTCGGCGTAGCCGTTTCCCAGGAAGACTCGATCTTGGATTTCGATTGCGCGGAGTTCGCATGCCCGAACGCCGAGGAATGCGTACGCGGGGGTTTCTTGTTCCGGCGGCGGGCGCATCGTGAACCCCTCGGCGTCGCGTTCGGCCGTCCACAGCACGCTGTGCGGCGGGTACAGGAAGCGCTTCCACGAGTGTGGTCCGACGGCGTATCCAAACAGCGCGCCGTCATCGCGCCGGCGAAGTCGGTAGGTGCCGCCGTTCTGCTCGTCGGTCCATCCCTGGGGAAGGTCGGCTGCCGACGTGATCTCGTCGTAGACCACGGCGGAGTCGCGAACAACCGGACCGACGACGACGTATTCAGCCGCGCGCAGCGCGGCGATCAGCGCATCCAAGCCCGCGCGCTCGAGGACGGCGGGGTGGCCGAATTCCGTCACCGATCTCCCCCCTGGGGTCGTGTGCGGCAACAGCCTTAGCGCCTCCGCAGCCCCCGTATAGGGTCGAAGGTCCCGTCCGTGCCCGTTGAGGACCGGCGCGCCGGTTATTCGCCGGGCGAAACGGGATGATTCGGGCGCGCGCCGGCGTCGCGCAGGTGCACCGTTTGGACCGGGATCGGGATCTCGATGCCTTCTCGCTTGTAGCGCTCGTGCAACCGCTTCACGAACTCGTGCTTGATGGCGTCTTCGCTGGAGGACTCGATCGAGCGCAGGACGACTGTGAATCTGATGCTGTGGTCGCCGAACGTGTGGTAGCGGATGAACGGATCGAACTGCGGTACCCCCCCGGGAACTTCGCGCATGACCTCGCGCGCGACATCGATCGTGACGCGCTCCACGGAGGCGAGGTCACTGTCGTAGGCGACCCCGATGTCGAGTGTCGCCGACGTCTGGCGTTCGGGTTGGTAGAAGTTCGTGACGATCGCCGTAGACAGGCGCAGGTTCGGCACGATGACGACGTTGTTCGGCAATTGGCGCAGCGTCGTGTTGCGCCAATTGATGTCCAGGACGTATCCCTGATCGCCGGAGTCGAGCCGGACGAAGTCGCCGGGCGCAACCTTCTTCGACGCGATGATGTGCAACCCCGCGAATAGGTTGGCGAAAGTGTCCTGTAGAGCGAGCGCGATCGCCAGACCTCCGACGCCCAAAGCGGTCAGAATCGGCGCGATCGAAATGCCGAGGGTCTGCAGCAAGATCAGCGCGCCGACGACGAAGACCACGACGCGTGTGATGTTGACGAAGATCGAGCTGGATCTGATGACTCCCGCGGTCTTCAGCGAATACAACTTCACCGCGTCGCCTGCCAAACGGCCGGCGACCAGCGTTGCCGAGATGATCACGATGATCAGCAGAATGCGCTCGGCGATGTGCGCGACGTTCGACTGCAGCGGAAGAGCCTGAACGGCGGCGTACGCTCCGGCGACGGTGAACCACGTGAGCACGACATCGTGGACTGCCGACACGATGATGCTGTTGCCGCCCCAACTGGTTGCGGTTTCCGAGTGGCGAACGCGCGCCGCGACGATGCGGTACACGATCCACCCGAGAACGATGCTGCCGACCAGGAATCCGACAGCGAGGGCTGCGCTATTGACGCTGAGTTCGGTCACCCGTTATCTCCTCCGGTCGGGCGGTATTCGGCCCGGTTCCATCTCAGGAGTCCAGCCTACCCGGCCGGCGCGCGCCTCTTGCGCTCAGCGGCGGATGCCGACGAAGAACTCCGGGGCGAATACCCCCTCGAACCCCGTTCGCCGCGCGACGGCGCGCGCGTCAAAGCCTGCGGCATCGAGCAGGTCGAGCCACGTGGCGCGCGGGAACAGCCCCAACCGGTGCTCTTCGAACAATGCGCGCGCCGGCCCTTCGCCTTCCTTCAGCAGGTACGCGAAGGACGTGACAAACCACGTCTGTCCGGCGACCGGCGCTTGCGACCATTCGAGGTACCGCATTGCGCGACCATCGCCGTCGCGACCGCCGGAGTCGGCGCGCGGCAAGAACGACTCGGAGGTGTGGTCGGGGGTAAACACCGCAACGCCGTTCGCGGTGAGGTGCGCCGCCGCGGTAGCGAACACGGCGGCGAGGTCGTCCTCGGTCGTCATGTACGCGATGGCGTCGTGAACGAACACCGCGTCAAAGGTGCGCCCGAGCCGGATCGCGCGCATGTCGCCTTCGACGTGGACGCACTCGGGATTCAGCGCGCGGCTTACCGCGAGCATGGCGGGGGACAGATCCACCAGGGTCAGGGCGAAGCGCCGCTTCATGTGCGATGCGTTGTTTCCGCCTCCGCTGCCGAGTTCGAGGACCTCGTGAACGGGCGCGCGCGCGGCGGCTTCGATGGCGTCGGCAAACTCGGCGGCCTCGGCTTCGTAGTCCTCGGGCGCGCTCAGCAGCGGCCACCATTCCGCGAGTTCGGAATACATCAACAGGTCCATAGTCCCCAGTCTGACATCCGGAGCCACCCACCGCGAGAACTCGCTCGCAGTGGGATAGCGTGATCCCGGTTTTCGTTGATGCAGGCGTTGATGCGGCCGGTGGACGAGGATGATTAGGGGCCGAAATCGAAGAACCCCCCGGAATCCGGGGGGTTCTTGACGAATGCGACCGGTCAGTTCTTTGGGACGAAATACACGTCGGTCGGCTTCAGCTTGCTGTTGCGCTGGAAGCGAGGCCGGACTTCCATGCCGATCCAGTCCAGGGTCGCCTCAGCGGGATCCAAGCCGATGAGGCGCGTCAGGAACAAGGTGTTGACGTCGTCGAACTCGATGAGAGCGAGCATGTACGGCGTCTCGGGCAGGAACTCCTCCGAGCCGAAGTGGCAGACCGTGAAGGCGTGCACGCGCGCCGGGCGGTCGGTGATGTCGATCCACTTAGTCTCGGCGCCTGAGTACATGTCGTTGCCGCGGGGAGTCGCATACGTGTAACCGCTGTCGGGCTCCTGGGTTGCCAGAAGCTTGCGGTTCGACGCCGCGGCGAACCACGGGCTGTCCTGACCGTAGGAGTGCAGATACGTGATCTTGTATTCCTGCTCGATCTGGATCGGCGACATGCGCTTCAGGAACGCGAGCGCATCGGGGTCGGTCTCCACGGGGAATGGAACCCCGTGAACGATGAATCCGCCCAGGGACTCCTCGCGCTGGTCGGGTATCTTGGCCATGGCTAGTCCTCTCGCTCCAGAATGCTCACGGTGACGTACGTGCCGGTTCCCGCGTGGGAGTGGATCGCTCCGCGCTTGGCGTCCGCGATTTGCAGCGTCGGGTCACCAAAGTGCGTTCCGATCGATCCCTGCAACTGCCACAAGGCGAACACCGCCTGCATCAGTCCGGTCGCGCCGACGGGGTGTCCGCACGCGATGAGGCCGCCCGACGGGTTCACCGGACACACCGGATCGTCGGCAAGCTTCAAGCCGTAGTCGATGCCCGGCATGAAGGCCTTGCCCGACGCCGCGAAAGGCCCGCCTTCGCCGTAGCGACACAGACCGAGGTCCTCGTAAGTCTGGATTTCGCTGGAGGTGTAGGCGTCGTGCAGCTCGACGAAGTCGAGTTCGTTGATCGGGTCGGAGATGCCCGCGTGCTTGTACGCCATGTTCCCCGCTGTACGCCCCGCGCGGAACGAGTGGATGCCGGGGTACCGCGTTCCGTGTTCCCACAGCCCCTTGTAGTAAGCGCGCGTCTCGTCCGAAGCGCGCTCCTGATCGGTGGCGTAGTCGCGCATGAATACGTCGTAGTCGACGTGCGGCCGGTCCGACATGCGCATCGCGTCGGTGCCGCGACCGATACCGGCGACGCGCGCCAGCGGCCGGGTGATGTCGGCTCCTGCAGCCTCGAGCTTGCGCATGCCTTCCTCGGACGCAAGGATCGTTGCCGCGGCGCCGTCGGACATCACGCAGATGTCAAGGCGGGTCAGTGGCCACGCAACCATCGGAGCCGAACGAACGTCCTCGATCGTGTAGCGGTTCCGCTTCTGCGCGTACGGGTTGTGGTACGCGTTGAGGTGGTTCTTCACGGACACCGAAGCCATTTGCTCGACGGTCGTGCCGAACTCCTTCATGTGGCGCGTGACCATCATTGCGTAGTAGCCGGAGTAGAAGCCGCCGACGGGGTAGTCGAACGAGACGTCGGATGCGAGCGCGATGAACTCGTTGCCTTTCCACGTCTCGACGTGGCTCATTGTTTCGAAGCCGTAGACGACGCACACGTCCATGTGGCCGGAGGCCACTGACTTCCAGCCCTCCTGGAAGCTCAACCCACCCGTTGCGCCGCCGCCTTCAACGCGGTGGCCGGGCTTGGGCACCAAGCCGAGGTAGTCCTGAACCATGATTCCCGCCATCAACTGGCGGCTGAAGTGGTCGGAGAAGTACGAAGCGACAGAGCCGTCCACGATGGATGTGAACGTCGCGAAGTCCAAGCTGATGTCGTCGATCGCGGCGTCGTAGGCCTCTTTCACGACCGCCTGGAACGTCTTGTCGGGCCTGGCTTTGGCGAACTTCGATACTCCACCCGATAGGGCGTAGACAGGGCGCATCGGTAGGCCTCCCCTGGTTGTCGAAATGAAGCAGGCCGGGATTCTACAAGCAGGGCGCGGATCGCCGCCTCTCGCGAATCAGTCCCTCGGCGATGCCGTGCCTTCGGTGGACTCGTTCGATCGCAGGGTTTCCCGCGTTCCGGCGACGAGTGCGAGCGCCACGACCGAGGGGATCGCGACGAGTGCGAACGCTCCCTTGAATCCGACGGCGTTGGCGGCGAACCCGGCGACCAGTGGTCCGAGTGTCATGCCGAGGTCCCCGCAGAAACGGAACACCCCGACGGCCGTTCCCGTCGACGACTCCGGAACGACGTCTGAGAGCATCGCAGCCGGGGGAAGGCCGGCCGCACCGGAAGTGATACCCAGCAGCGCCATCAATCCCACGAAGACCATCGGCGTGGGCGCCCAGCCGATGGCGACGGTCATGATCGCGAGCGCGGCGAGCGCGGGGACCATCACCGTCTTGCGACCGCGGTGATCGGCGACGGCTCCGGCCGGGTACAGCACAAAGAACTCTGTCGCGAGGGCGACGGCGAACACTCCGCCGATTCCGAGCGTCGACATGCCCAGCACGTCGCGACCGAACAGCGGAACGAGCGTGTCGTACACCGCCGCTATTGCCCACAAGTAAGCCAGGTTCGCAACGATCGTAGTGATGAAGCCGGGAGTGTGTAACAAGCGCGCGATTGTCGCTCGGGTGCCAAGGATGGCGGACGGGGTTGCGCTCTCGTCCGGCGCGCGCCCCGCAGGATCGGGCACCAACCGCATGAACATCACGGCTGCTATGACGAGCAGCACCGCATAGACGAACAGCGGACTTGCGAGTCCGAATCGGTGCGCGATTACTCCGCCCAGTGGGCTTCCGGCCACGACTCCCACGTTGAATGCGCCGTAGAAGATCCCGAGCGTGCGCGCCATGCGGTGCTTGGGCACAACCTTGAGCATGTAGCTGTACAAGGCGGCGAACACGATCGCGGACCCGGCACCCCCGATGCCCCACAACGCGACGGCCACAGGGAAGTTCGGCGCGCGCGAAGTGGCGAACGCGAACAGGGCAACGAAGACCAGACCGCCGGCAGCGGACTTTCGTTCTCCGCGGCGGTCCACGATCACCCCGGCAGCGAAGTCCGCGGCGAGGCGAGAAAACGAGAACGCCGAGACCATGATCCCGGCGGCGCCGTAGCCGACGCCGAAGGATCGCGCGAAAAGCGGCAGAACCGGAACGATGATTCCGAATCCCACCATCACTACGAAGACGGTGAAGATGACGACGCGTACGGGGCGGTCGGCGAGGATTTCCCGGACGCCTCCTGTCGCCGCGCGCCTTCCGGTTAGCCTCCGGACCGGATCAGCTCCCACGTGTCCCCGCCATCGGTCGTCTTATAGATAGAGGACTCACCGGCGGCGTAGGCGATCTTCGAGTCGGCCGGGCTGATGGCGATTGCACCCATCTGTGCGCCCGCCGGGAGCCCTTTCGTCGCGGTGGCCCATGTCAGCCCGCCGTCATCAGAGACCTGCATACCGGTTTCGCCGAAGACCATGAGGTGGTCCGCGTTCTTCGGATCGGCCGCGACGGCGGAGACCCACCCCGGCGTCAGCGACTCGATGACCGCCTCCCAAGACTCGCCTCGGTCCTCCGAGCGCGCGAGTCCTGCGGGTGTTCCAACCAGGACGACGCCGGCCTTGGCCGTTCCGCTCACCGACAGCACCGGCTGGCCCAAGACCTTGAGACCGAGCAACTCCCAGTTCTTGCCCCCGTCGGTCGTGACGAACAGGCCACGATCGCTCGAGTCCCACCCATACAGCGTTTGTGGCTCCGCGTAATCGATGCCCATTGTGTGCCAGTCCACGGGCGGTGAGAGCACGTCCGAGATCTTGTGCCACACGTTTCCGTCCTCGGAGTGCTGGAAGCCGAGTGACCCACCCGTCGGTGGGTGGCCGCTGCGATACATCATTCCCGACTGCGGCTCGATCGTGAAGCTCATGTAGTCGTTGCGATCGCTGCTTGCGTACACCCAGTCGGAATCCCCGGCGCTCTTCACGAGCCCATTGTGGGTTCCGACGTACAGCGTTCCATCGGCTGCAACGCCGAGACCGTGGATGTGCTCGAACACGCGCGCCTTCAAGCCGATACGTGAGGGATCCCCGTCGGAGTTGGAGGAGCATGCGGCGAGCGCGAACCCGACGAGCAGAGTCAGAGCGAGGAACCTGCTACGTGCCATGGATCTCCTTTCGCAGTTCAGCAACAACTAACACGATGCGCGGTCTGGGGCCAGAGGCGGATTGCCGACCTCAGCGTGCGGCCCGGACCAGCATTAGGACGGCTGTGTAGTGGCACACGCTGGCCCCCAGGGTCATCGAATGCCAGATCTCGTGGTAGCCGAAGACGCGCGGGCTGGGGTCGGGACGTTTGCGGAAGAACATGATGGCCCCGACCGTGTACAGCACGCCGCCGGTCGCCAGCAGGCCAATGGCCGCCGGTTGCAGCTCGCGGATGAGTTGCGGCATGGCCGGCACGATGGCCCAGCCAAGGGCGATGTACATCGTTCCTGCGACCGCGCGCAGCCCGTCGATCTTCACCAGCTTCAACACTATTCCGACGGTTGCTCCCGCCCATGCCGCCGTCATCATCCCGATACGCCATCCGCCGCGCAGTGCGATCAGGCTGAAAGGCGTATAGGTGCCTGCAATCAAGACATAGATCATCGAGTGGTCGAGCTTACGCATGCGCTTGAGCGCGCGCGGAGACCCCTTCAGGCGATGGTAGGCGCCGCTCGAGGCGAACACCGCCATGAGGCTGAGCGCGTAAACGAGCGCTCCGACGCGCGCCGTCGCTCCGCGCGCCAGTATGACGAGGATCCCTCCGGCCGGAATCGCGACGAAGAAACCGATTTGGTGGAGCCGCCCCCGCAGCAATGGCTTTTGGGGGGCTGCGGAGGCGGCGGTTTGTGGATGGATCACGCCAGCATGCTACCCGCTCCGCGCGAGATCAGAGCAAAGAACGTGAACACCTTCACAAGGCCTTCACATCCTGTCGCTAGTCTCTTGGGGTCATGGCGATCCCGAGATTCACCCTGGTTGTCGCCGAAGGATGTGCGCTGTGTGAGGACGCTCTCGATGGCCTCTCCGAGATCCGGATGGAGTTCCCGCACGAGCTTGAGGTGATCGAAGCCGCTTCCGATGCCGGGCGGGCCCTCGTTGCGAAGAGCCGGCCGGGGATGATGCCCCTTCTTCTCATCGACGGATGCGAGTTCAGCACAGGGCGCGTCCCTCGCAAGAAACTGCGACGGCATCTCGAACGAGTTGAATCCTGATGTCGCTGCTCGCTGCGGGTTCGATCCTGGCGGCTTTCTTCGCCGGCGCCGTGGCGTTGTTTAGTCCATGCTGCATCGTCTTCCTGCTGCCCTCCTACCTCGCGTCGGCGGTAAAGGGCCGGCGCTGGGCGTTGTTCCCGCTGACGCTGGTGTTCGCCGCGGGGCTGGCGTTGATCATCCTTCCGCTGACTCTGGGCGTCGGCTTCCTCTCGGCGGGTCTCGGGCAATTCCACACGCCGCTCTATCTGCTGGGAGGCTTGACGATGGTCGGCTTGGGTGCCCTGGCCGTTGCCGGCCGCTCGTGGCATCTGCCGCTGCGCTCTCCCTCTCTGGAGCGTTCGGATGCCGGCGGCGTTCTCGCGCTCGGGATCTTCTCGGGGATCGCGTCGTCGTGTTGCGCGCCGGTGCTCGCGGGCGTTCTCGCGCTCTCCGCCATTTCGGGAACCGTCGGAGGGTCGTTGACACTTGGTCTGGCTTACGTGTTCGGCATGGTTTTCCCGCTGTTTGTGATCGCACTCGCGTGGGATCGCCTGCACGTCGGGGACCGCCGTCTATTCACCGGTCGCACGATCACGCTTCGATTCGCTGCGCGGTCGGTGCGCACGACGACGACTAACGTCGCCGTTGGATCGATGTTCGGAATCATGGGGATCGCGATCATGATTCTTGCTCTGGTGGGCGAGCCGATGTGGGCGCCAGGGTTCCAGATTGCGCTGGGCCGCGGACTTACTTCCCTGTTCGCGGCCGTGTTGCGAGGGACGAGCGGCGTTTCCCAGCCGGTCCTTGGTCTCGGGCTGCTCGTTCTGGCTTCCGGCATCGGGTGGGCCGGTGCACGTGGTGCACGTGGTGCCCGGATCCGGCGTGAGGAGGGAAACCATGGGGAATCGATCACGGCAGCGGCAGGCTGCTGCGCGCAAGAAGACGTCGACTAATCACCGCATCATCGCGCTGTTGGTTTTCGGTGGTGTGCTTCTTGTGATGTTGGGGTGGGTGCGGTTTCAGCGCCCGACACCGGTCGGAAGCACTGGGCCGGGGGATGCTGCGCCGACCTTCGCCCTGATGTCGGCCGCCGGGCAAAGGATTTCGTTGTCCGACTATGCGGGGCGCAATCTGCTCGTCTACTTCAGCGAGGGGGTCGGCTGTGACGCGTGTTTCACCCAGATGGTTGATCTTGAGGCGACGCAGAAGCGGTTTGACGACCTGGACATCGCGCTGCTGGGGATCATGGTAAATCCGGGTGAGGCCATCGCTCGCGATGCGGCTCGGTTCGGAATCCGGATGCCGATTCTCGTCGACGAATCGAAGTCTGTTTCGAAGGCATATGACACCCTTGGGCGGGGCATGCACGCGGATTTGCCGGGTCATGGGTTCATCCTGATTGACGCGCAGGGGACAGTGCTGTGGCGGAAGGACTACCCCAGCATGTACGTCGGTCCAAAGGAATTGCTGGATGAGGTGTCGGCAGCTTTGGAAGCAACGGCGACGGGGCCGAAGTCATGAGTCTGATGATGTGGTCGCCGAGAGAGGTGCGGCTGCACCCAGCGCACCGTGAGTCGATCTCGCGATGATTGGGCTGGTTGCCTTGGCGTTTGTCGCCGGGGCAGTGTCGATTCTTTCACCATGCTGCCTGCCCATCGTTCCCGGGTACGTCTCGTACATCGGTGGAGTTGCCGCTCAGGAGGAAGGGAGCCACCGCAGGGTGCTCGGGTCTGCCGCACTGTTCGTCCTTGGGTTCGGAGTGGTCTTCACGATCCTTGGCGCGACGGCCTCGGCTCTAGGCGGGTTCTTGCTCGTACGGCTTCCGCTGTTTGCCAAGATTGCGGGCGTGTTTGTGATCGTAATGGGGTTCGCGATGCTTGGTGTTCTGCGAATTCCGTTCGCGTCCGGACGGGGGCAGGTAGATCTCTCAACGATTCGCGGCAAACCTGCTACCGCGTTTCCGTTGGGAATGGCGTTTGCGTTCGGATGGACGCCGGCGGTCGGACCCGTACTCG